>NZ_JBFAJA010000080.1:0-65236 GCF_040654975.1 Dactylosporangium sp. NPDC050588
CCGAGCAGCAGCCACCGCCGCGGCCAAGAAGCGGTGCCAGCGCGGAACACAGCGCCCGCGCCGCCGCCGAGCAGCAGCCACCGCCGCGGCCAAGAAGCGGTGCCAGCGCGGAACACAGCGCCCGCGCCGCCGCCGAGCAGCAGCCACCGCCGCGGCCAAGAGGCGGTGCCCACGCGGGACACAGCGGCCGCGCCGCCGAGCAGCGGCCACCGGCGCCGCCCCGGGACGGCAGCGGCCGCACGAGACGACAGCGGCAGCGTCGAGGCCGGTGCGGCAGGCAGCACTCCGCGGGCAGGACCGGCGGTGGTGGCATGTCCACTGTGGGCGCCGGTCTCGACGGCCGGGTCGTCGGTCATCGCGGCTCCGGGGGCGGTGAGGGGTGACTCAGCCATCGTGCCCCCTGTCGGCAACCACGAAGCCGACGGTGAGATCGGTCTTCATCAATCCCGGCAAGGCGCCGGTGTCACGACACAGACGTCGGGAGGGGGTGCCGAGGTTGCACGGGACGCACCCGCGGAGCTCAGACCAGGGGGCGTGCCGCCAGGGCGAGCAGGCCCAGGTCGTGCCCGGGCGGCGCGATGACGGCGACCCCGGCCGGCGGCGTCGAGGAGGTCGGCACGGAGACGCTGGGCAGGCCATACGCGCTGGCGGGGACCGCGCACCGCAGCGTGTCGCGGCGCCACGCGTCGCGGGCGGAGGGGCTCAGGTCGCGGGGGTGGCCGGGGCCGCCGGCCGGCAGGACGAGCCAGGCGTCGCGGTCGGCCAGCAGGTCGAGCAGCTCGGCCCGCAGCCCGGCGAGGAACGACCGGGCCTCGGCCTCCTCGGCGGCGGTGACGGACGCGCCGAAGCGGAACCGGTCCTCGACGTCGACGGCGAGCGCCCGCGGATGCGCGGTGATCCACTCGCCGTGCGCCCGCCACGCCTCGGCGGCCTGCACGCGGCGGAAGGCCAGCAGCAGCGGGTCGGGATCGTCCCAGGTGGACAGTGTGACGGGCGAGACCGGCAGGCCGAAGAGGGAGTCCCCCGTCAGGCCGGGGACCTCGCCGACGGCGAGCAGCCGCGACGGCGGCGCCGACGGCCCGGGCGGCAGCAGGACGGAGCCGACGAGGGCCAGGTGGGAGGCGGTGGCGGTGATCCAGCCGACGGTGTCGAACGACGGCGCGAGCGGCAGGACCCCGCCGGTGGGCACGACGCCGTGGGTGGGGCGCAGGCCGAAGAGGCCGCAGCAGGACGCGGGGACACGGATGGAGCCGCCCGTGTCGGTGCCGAGGCCGATGTCGGCGTGGCCCGTCGCGACCGCCGACGCGGGGCCGCTGGAGGAGCCGCCCGTGACGAGGCCGGGTGCCGAAGGGTTGGGCGGGGCACCATAGTGGACGTTCGTGCCCGAGAGGGAGTAGGCGAGCTCGTCGGTGTGCGCGATGCCCTGGATGGTGGCGCCCGCGGTGCGCAGCCGGGCGACGGCGGGGGCGTCCTCGGCGGCGGGCAGGGCGGACGCGAGCCAGGTGGGGTTGCCGCCGCCGACGGCGAAGCCGGTGACCTCGAAGAGGTCCTTGACCGCGACCCGCAGGCCGTCGAGCGGGCCGTGCCCGGTGGCGTGGGCCAGCGGCATGCCTTTCACCCGCCACACCGTAGGGTCCGCGGACATACCGTCGCCTCCCACCTGCCGCCGCAACGTCGCGGCGGGCCGTTGAGTGAGCGTAGCGTCCGCGCGACGAACGCACAGGGGGTCGGACCTCACCAGTCCGGCGGGCCGAGCCAGGTCGCCTTCGCCAGCGCGTTCTGCCCCGCGGAGTTGGGGTGGAAGAAGTCCTGCGCGACCACCATGTCGAGGGTGAACGCGACCCGGTGCGCCGCCCCGCCGTCGTCCCGGCAGCGGGGTCCGTAGGCCTTGCAGGCAGCGGCGAGCTGGGTGTTGTACGCGTCGACCCGCGCCCCGAACGCCTTGCGCCGCGCCACGTCCGCGGGTGCGGTGGAGGTGGGCGCGGCGAGCAGCGCCTGGCAGATCCCGAACGACCAGGCCTTCACCGCGACCTGGCTGGTGTGCCCGATCTCCCAGAGCCGGTTGATGTCGGGGATGCTGACGACCAGGACGCGCGCCTGCGGCAGGCCCTGCTTGAGCACGGCGAGCGCGTCGTCGACCTGCTTGCGGAACGTGTCGACGGGTGTCATGTCGCCGAGGCCGGGGCGGCAGGCGTCGTTGGCGCCGATGAGGACCGTGACGTAGTCGGCCTTCGCGCCGACCGCGGTGCGGGCCTGCCCGGCGAGGGCGTCGGCGCGGGCGCTGCCGACTGCGGCGTTGGTGCCGCGGAGGCCGGGGTGGTTCTTGGCCAGCCGCCGGTAGTGGCTGTCGACGCGGGTGCCGTCGCCGGTCGACCACGAGTTGCGCGGGCACGGCGAGGGCGCGAGGCACGACGCGAACGCGGTGGTGAGCGAGTCACCGAGGGCGGCCATGGCCATGGAGCCGGACGACGGGGCCGGGCCGGCAGGACCCCCGCCACCCTCACAGGCGAGCGCGAGGACGACGAGCGCGGCGAAGAGCACGTTGCGTGCCCAATTGACGACGATCAGCACATAGTAGCGTGCAGGCGCTTCAGCAGCGACATCTCCAGCTCCTCCGGCAACTGGAAGAAGCCGTGCTCGGTGAGCAGCCGGTGGTGGTCGTTCGGCCGGTAGGACATCGGCACCAGCGCGCCGTCGCGCACCTCCACGCTGCCGATGACGTCGCACGCGGGGACGTCGCCCGAGGGCTCGGGGGTACGGGCGTCCAGCAGGTCCACCCAGCCGTGCCCGCCGACCGCCGACGCCTGCTCGCGGATGCCGGGCACCACGAAGATGTCGTCGGCGATCATCTCGTGCAGGAAGCGCACGAACGTCGGGTTCTCCTCGAAGTGGTCGGGCTGCATCGCGGCGGGACCGTCGACGCCGACGGCCAGGAGCCCGACGACCGCCTCCGGCGACAGCCCGTACTCCGCGGCATCGTCGGGCTCGAGCGGTGACACCAGATGGCGCAGCCGTTCGCCGACGTACACCTCGTACACGAACAGCGAACGCTTATCGGTCTCCACGGAGCTTCCCGTAGACGAGGACGTCGCGCCAGGCGCCGTCGCGGAACTCCGCGGAGCGCAGGATGCCCTCGCTGAGGAACCCGACCTTCTCCAGCGCCTTCTGCTCCGGGATGTTCTCCGGCTGCGTGCGGGCCTCGATCCGCGGCGCCGCGCTGTTGGCGAAGAGGTAGTCGCACAGCAGCGTCTGCGCGCGCCAGCCGACGCCGCGGCCGCGCCACTCCGGCAGCAGGATGATCCCGATGCTCCAGTACCGCGACCAGCCGGTGCCGGTCGCCTCCCAGCTGACGTAGCCGGCGGCGGTCTCGTCGGCCTCGACCATCAGCCGGCCGTCGTGCTCGCCGAGGAAGCCGTCCTCGGCGAAGCGCCGGGCCGGCCCGGTCGGCTCGCGGTAGCCGGACCAGGCCGGGCCCGCCAGCCCCGGCTCCGTCACGAACCGGCGGAACATCCCCAGATCGCTCTCGACCACCGGTCGCAGCCGAACCCAGGTCTTATTCAACGTTGCCTCACCTCGCCTCGGAGAACCGCCGAACGGGCCGCCGATGTCAGCCGGCCGCCTGCGCACGACGCGCAAGATCGTCCGCCATCCTCGCCGATGATCGGGGCGACCGCCATCCGACCAACCGCCGGGAAAGGCCAACCGACGGTAGATCGGCCACGCTACCGTCTGAGCCCATGTCCGTCGATGCCTTCGCGCACACGTTCCTCGTGGCCGCCCCGCCCGCCCGCGTCTTCGAGCACCTGGCGGACCCGCACTCCTACGTGGGCCTGTCGCCGCTCGTCGTGGCCGTCCGCGACGTGCGCACCGACGGCGACCAGGTCGGCTACGTGGCCCTCGAACGGTTCCGCTTCTGGACGAACCGGATCCGCGTGACGATGACCCTCGACCCGGCGGCACCGGCGGTGGTCAGCGACGTCGTCTCGCCCGGCCGGGTCCGGCTGCGGGCGGCGGTCACGCTGGCGCCGTCCGGGGCCGGGACCGAGGTCACGGAGACGATCACGGTCGACTCGCCGTCGTTGCTGCGCCGGTACGTCGTGCGCACGGCGAGGTCCGTGCAGCTGCGACGGGCCGCCGAACTGACCCGCCGCATGGCGGCCCGGACCCATTAGCGGGTCAGGTGCGCCGCGACGTGCTCGCGGATCAGCGCGAACGAGCGGGCGCGGGCCTCGACGTCGTACACCATGCAGGTCAGCATCAGCTCGTCGGCCTGGGTGCGGTCCAGCAGCCCGGTCAGCTGCGCGCGGACGGTGTCCGGCGAGCCGAGGGCCTGACCCTCACGCCGCTCCAGCACGAATTCGCGTTCGCGGTCGCTGTACGGGTAGGCCGCCGCCTCCTCGGGTGTCGCCATCGCCTCGGGCCGGCCGGAGCGCAGCCGCAGGAACGACAGCTGGCTCGGCCCGGCGAGGAACTCGGCCTCCTCGTCGGTCGGGGCGCAGACGGCGCTGACGGCGACCATCGCGTAGGGGGCGTCGAGCCACTGCGACGGCCGGAAGCTGTCGCGGTAGAGCCTCAGCGCGGGCAGCGTGTTGGCGCTGGAGAAGTGGTGCGCGAACGAGAACGGCAGGCCGAGCAGGCCGGCGAGCTGGGCGCTGAAGCCGCTGGAGCCGAGCAGCCACACGTCGGGCTTGTCGCCGCGCCCGGGTGAGGCGAGGATGCGCTGCCCGGCGTCGGCGCCGGTGAAGTAGGCGATGAGGTCCTGCAGCTCCTCCGGGAAGTGCTCCGCGGACAGCCCTTCCATGGTGCGGCGCAGCGCGAGCGCCGTGTGCTGGTCGGTGCCGGGCGCCCGGCCGATGCCGAGGTCGATGCGGCCCGGGTGCAGCGCCTCGAGGGTGCCGAACTGCTCGGCGACGACGAGCGGCGCGTGGTTGGGCAGCATCACGCCGCCGGATCCGACGCGGATCGTGGACGTCGCGGCGGCCAGGTGCGCCAGCAGCACCGCGGGCGTGGAGCTCGCGATCGCGGGCATGTTGTGGTGCTCCGCGACCCAGAACCTGCGGTATCCGAGCGCCTCGACGCGTCTGGCCAGCTCCGTCGTGTTGCGCAGGGCATCGCCGGCGGACGCGTTCGCGGCGCGGGGCGCGACGTCAAGGACGGAAAGCGGAATCTCGGTCACAAGTCATGGTCAACAACGCCGTCCCCGGGAATGTTCCCGAAGGCGGCGCCGTGTGACGTGACGCTGGTCGTACACCTGCCGCAGACGCCGCCAAGAGCGGCCCGCCCCCGGACGGAGGGGCGGGCCGCACCGCGGTGACGGTCAGACGCGGCAGGGGTTGCCGGTCGGGTGGGCGGCGCTGCCGTGGACGTCGGCGCGCGCCTCGCTGATGACCACGTCCGTCAGCAGCGTGTCGAGGACGACGGCCTGCTGGGTGACGCTGGTCGGGGTGGTCGTGGTCGCGTTGAGCTTGAGCGAGCCGACCACCAGCGGCACGGTGAGCGGTGCGCTGCCGACCGTGACCGCGATGCCGTTGATCTTCAGGTAGGCGATGCTCGACGACCCGCTGAGGACCGGCGCGAGGCCGCCCGGGCCGGACGCGCAGGTCGCCTTCGCGGTGGCCTGGATGAGCCCGAGCTCGATCGTCGTCGGGGCGAGGCCGCCGATGGTGATCCTCACCGACTCGACGGTGGCCTTGGCCGTGCCGTTGTCGCCGGCCGCGGGTGCGGTGTCGAGGTTGTCGGGGGTGAGCGCCGTGGTCGCGTCCAGGGTCTTCGTCTCCACCTTGATCAGGCCGGAGTCGAGGGTGAGCTGGGCGAGGACCTTGCTGTCGTCCGCGCACGGCACGTCGGCCGGGTTCGCCGCCGGCGAGGACAGCGGGCCGACCCGCAGGACCTGCGCCGTGCAGGAGAAGGTGCCGTTGCGGTCGGCGTCGACGATGGTGCCGACGCCGGTGCCGTCGGCGATCGTGGCGCCGGTGGCCGCGGACAGGTTGACGGTGAAGGTCTCGTCGAGCTCGTCGACGGCGTCGTTGACGATCGGCACGGTGACCGGCCGGCTGGTCTGCCCCGGTGCGAACGTGACCGTGCCGCCGCCCGCGGTGTAGTCGGCGCCGGCGGTGGCGGTGCCGTCGGCCGTCGCGTAGCTCGCGCTGACCGGGGACGCCGGCGGGCCGGAGAGCGAGACGGTGAAGGTCGCGGTGCCCGCGTTCTCGTCGACGACGACGTCGTTGATCGACATGGTCAGGACGGTGACCGACAGCGTCTGGACGAAGGCGGCGCCCTGGCTGACCCCGTCCACCTGGAAGTCGACCTTGCAGGTGTACGTGCCGGGCGCGGCACCTCCGGCGACCGTGACGTGCTCGGTGAAGTCGGCGGTGGCCCCGCTGTCGACGGTCTTCGCGGCCGGGTCGAACGTCACCGACAGGTCGGCGGCGCAGTCGAAGACCACCGGGGTGACCTTGACCTGGATCGCCCGGACGCCGGCGAGGATGGCGGCGCTGACCTGGTCGGCGGGCACGTCCGGCAGGTACACGCCGCCGGTGCCGGACGTGATCGCCTCGGCCTGGCCGCCGGTGTTCATCGCGCCGACGTCGACGGCGACGACCCGGATCTGGGCGGCGTTGAGCGCGGCGACGGTGTCGGCGAGGCTGTGGCCGAGGCTCGGGTCGTGCGACGGCGCGTCGCCGAACATCACGACGATGCGGGTGCCGCCGTCGCGGAAGTGCACGGCGCCGTTCGCGAGCTGGAACAGCGCGTTGATGCCGTCCTCGGGCAGGTCGCCGCCGCCACCGGCGACCCACTGGCCGATGCCTGCCTGCACCGCCGCCTGGTCGGCGGTGACGTCCTGGCGGACCGTGAACGGCGCGGAGTCCTCGAAGTCCTTGTACTCCGCGACGCCGAACCGGGCCTGCGGCTGCGCGGCCGCGATCTGCCCCATGACCGACGCGGCGTTCGCGCGCACGTCGGCGATCGGCCCGGTCATGCTGCCGGTCGTGTCGGCCAGGAAGACGATGTCGGGCTTCGGCGGGACCGGCGCGGTCTCGACGTGCTTGGCGATGTCGGCCGACTGGCCGGGTGCCAGCGTCAGGCTGACACTGGGCGGGGTGACACCCGGAGCGGCCTGCGCGGCGGTTGCCGTCGCGAGGACGGTCACCGCCCCTGCGGTCAGCACCAGGCTGAGTAATGACGCGAGTTTCACGTGCTCCTCCTGCGACGGTCGGCGGTTGCCGAGGAGAAGCAAACAATGGCGCCGTCCGCGCGAAACAGGACTTGCCGACCGGGCCGGTGTCGGATAAGAAGCGCTCAGCCGCCCTTACGAATTCACTCCTGTGAGTGTCCGTGAATGGTGTTCCACATTCAATTCAGTCCTTCGCCCGGGTGTACGAATGTCGACACACGCGCAGGAGTTACCGTTGTCCTTTACTTGACGTACAGGGGGTGGCGGCATGGCCGGGAGAACGCAGCTGACCGCGGCGCGGGCCGTGCAGCTCGTCAAGGAGCCGTCGGGGGCGCCCGCGGTCAACCTCGCCAAGGTGCGCGAGTCGGGCCACGTCGACCTCGCCAAACGCGCCGACAAGGCCGGCCTGGCGCTCAGCAGGCGCGGGCTCGGCGGCATCCGCGCCCAGGCGATGCTCGTGCTCGACCACTCCGGCTCGATGCGCCCCGACTACAAGTCCGGTGCGGTGCAGACCCTGGTCGAGCGGGCCCTCGGCTTCGCACTGCAGATCGACATCGACGGCACCGTGCCGGTCGTCCCGTTCGACACGAAGGTCCTGCCGACGGTCGACGTGACCGTCGACAACTACAGCGGCGTCGTCGACCGCGAGATCAACCAGGGCTGGATGGGCACGACCAACCTCGCCGACGCGCTCGCCGTGGTCCTCGCCGAGGCGGAGCGGACGACGGCGCCGATCTTCTGCATCGTCGTCGCCGACGGCAGCCCGGACAGCAGGCGCGCGACGACCAAGGTGGTGTGCGAGCTGGCGCGCTACCCGGTCTTCCTGAAGCTGCTCGCCGTCAAGCCCGTCGAGTACTTCCAGACCCTCGACGACCTCGACGACTCCAAGCGCCTGCTGGACAACGTGGACACGAAGTACTCGACCGAGGCGCTCGACCTGCTGACGTGCAGCGACCTGCAGTTCGCCGAGGCGATGGCCGACGAGTGGGACACCTGGGTCGCCGCGGCCACGGCCGCCGGCGTCCTCACCCCCTGATCGCAGGACCGGGGCGCCGGCCTCACCGCGGGCGGGTCCCCCGCACGATCTCGTCGACGATCTGCTCGGGGGTGGCGTCGATCGACACCGCCAGGATGTCCTCGCCGGGCTGCGGCGGCTCCAGGGCGGCGAACTGGCTGTCGAGCATCTCCACGCGCATGAAGTGACCGTGGCGGGCCGCGAGCCGGCGGGTGATCAGCTCGCGGGAGCCTTCGAGGAACACCAGCCGCACCTGCGGGCGGCCGTCGCGCAGCTGGTCGCGGTACGCCCGGCGCAGTCCCGAGCACGACACGACCCCGGGGGTGCCCGCGGCGGCGTGCTCGTCGATCCAGCGGCCGATCGCCGCGAGCCACGGCGCGCGGTCCTCGTCGGTGAGCGGCTGCCCCGCCGCCATCTTGGCGACGTTGGCCGGCGGGTGGAAGTCGTCGGCCTCCGCATACCGCCAGCCGAGCCTCCCGGCGAGCAGCGCCCCGACGGTGGTCTTGCCGGTCCCGGCGACACCCATCACGACGATCACTGGAGGCGGGCTGTCCGGCATGGCGACACGGTACCCAAGCGACCGGTCCGCCACACACGGCGGTCGTCGCCGGCGGGTCGCCCGACGGGATTCGAGGTGGGCCGGTCGGTGGTCGTCGCCGACCGGCCCTCGACGGCCTGCGGTCAGGACGCCGCCATCGCCACCAACGGTGGGAAGTGGCGGGCGACGAGCTGCTTGGCGACGGTCGCCGGGTCGGCGATGTCGCCGACCCGGTGGCGTTCGACGAGGCGGGCGTGGCCGGGCAGGCCCGTGCCGCGCTCGCGGAGGGTCCGCTGCATCTGCGTCTCGATGGCCCCGGGGTCGACGATCTCCACCGTGCAGGAGCGGCTCGCCGCCTCGCTGACGCAGCGCATGAACGCCTCCGCGCCCGCCTTGGTGGCGCAGTACGTCGCCCAGCCCGGGTAGCTGCGGTGCGCCGCGGAGGAGGCGACGTAGACGATCCGCAGGCGGGGACCCGGGTCGCGGGCGAAGGTGGACAGGAAGGTGTTCGTGAGCAGGATCGGCGCGACCAGGTTGACCTGGACCGCGGCGAACACGTCCTCGGGCGCCAGCTCGCCGACCAGGCCGATGGGCTCGACCGTCGCGGCGTTGTGCAGCAGGACGACCTCGTCCTCGGGTGCGGTCCCGCCGACGAACGCGGCCAGCTCCGCCTCCGTCGGGAGGCTGACGGCCTCGGCGAGGTCGGTGGCGCGCAGCCGTACCGACGCCGGATGCCGAGCGGCGAGCACCTGGTGCTCCGAGGGGAAGGTGCGGGCCAGGCCGAGGACCCTGGCACCGTCGGCTTGCAGCGCGTGGAACAGGGCCGCGCCGAGCCCTCTCGAGGCGCCGGTCACGATGACCGAACGCTTGCGAATAGCGTCCGCTGGTGCGGACATGACATCACTCCAACCGTGTCGAGGTGACAACAACGACGAGGGTGGGAGTTCGGCTTACGTGCGCCAGACCTGCAGCGCGGCGCGGGCGGGCGCGTGGCCCGTGCGGGCGCCCGCGGACGGCTCGACACCGGAGGCCGGCATGAGCTGCGCGATGACACCCGTGGTGAGCTGCGCGGCGTGGTGGGCCGCGACCTCGGGGGTGTCCACCTGCTCGCCTTCGGCGTGCAGCATGAGGGGCTGCCGCTCGTCGTCGTCATCGCGGTCCGACGACGGCTCGTGGTGATGGTGACCGACGGCGAACGGGACGGGGCTGGACGTGAGGAGCTGATGGACGATCCCGGCGTGGGACGCCGGCGAGCCGACGGTGGCCCCGAACAGCATCGCGAGGACCAGGGCGAGGACGCCGACGACCCAGCCGGGCGTGCGTGCCCGCGTGAGTCCGTCCAAGGTCCGCCCCTCCCCGGTGATGCCCACCGTCATCATGGCCCAACGGAACACTTCTCGGAGTGTCGCGAATTTGCCAGCATCCGCCAAATTCAATTTCCCGGATAGGGTACGCAGGTGCTGGTCCGAGCGGTCGCCGAGGGCGACCTGTCCTGGTTGCAAGAATTGCTCACCAATGCATACGGTGCGGTCCACGTCATCACGGGAGAAAACGGTCGCGACGCCGACCGGCTGCCAGGGCTCGTGGCCGAAAGCGCAACGGGCGAACGGGTGGGCCTTCTCACCTATGAGGTCGCGGCGACGGGCCTCGAAATCGTCACGCTCAACGCCGTCCGTCCACATGCCGGGATCGGGACGGCGTTGCTGGACGCCGCGCGGGCGGTCGCGGCCGACGCCGGATGCAGCCGGCTGTGGCTCATCACCACCAGCGACAACCTGGACGCGCTGCGGTTCTACCAGCGGCGGGGACTGCGGGTCCGGGCCGTGCACCCCGGCGCCGTGCAGCGCGCCCGCCGCCGCAAGCCGCAGATCGCCGAGGCCGGCGACTTCGGCATCCCGCTGCGCGACGAGGTGGAGCTGGAGCTTTCGCTGCGGGACGAGGAGGCGTACGTCCGGCCGGGCACCCTTGCCGACGTCAAGCCCGTCCTGGGGCTGATGGACGGCGCGACCCGCTGGCTCGTCGGGCTGGGCCGCACCGGGCAGTGGGGCACCGAGCCGCACTCGACCAACCCGCGCCGGCTGACCGCCATGATGCGGTGGGTCCCGCAGGGGCACCTGCACGTCGCCGAGATCGACGGCACCGCGGTGGGCGCGATCGTGGTCGGCGAGGCGCCGGAGCACATCCCGGTCGTCTACGAGCCCGAGCTGTACGTGAACCTCCTCGTCACCGACCGCGCGCGGCAGGGCCGCGGGCTGGGCGGGACGCTGCTGGACCACGCCCGGGTGCTCGCCGTGCGGCGCGGGATCGGGCTGCTGCGGGTCGACTGCTACGCGGGTGACGACCAGGCGCTGGTCGGCTGGTACCGCCGGCAGGGCTTCACCCCGACCGAGACCTTCACGGTCCGCCTCGCCACCGGCGTCGACTGGCCCGGCCAGGTCCTGGAACAGCGCCTCTGAACAGCGCCCCTGAACAGCGCCCCTGAACAGCGCCCCTGAACAGCGCCCCTGAACAGCGCCTTTGAGCAGGCGCTCCGAACGGCGGGCTCTAGGCCGGCGTGCCGCCGAGCGCGGCGGCGAGGGTCTCCAGCAGGCGCAGGTCGTGCGGGTACCCGGACAGCCCGGACCTTCGGACCGCGACGAGCCCGCCGGGGCCGCCGCTGACGCGCACGCCGCGCCATGACGACCCGGCCCGGCACAGCGCGGCGACGGCCGCCGGCGGCGCGCCCGCGTCGGGGATGAGCGTGCCGGCCGCGTTGCCGAGGGCCTGCAGCTCCGGCACGGCCGCCGCGACCCGGGTGACCATGGCGCCGCCGGTGTGGCGGATGTCGACCCGGAACCCGTCCCGCACGCCGGTCAGGTGCACGCCGGCCGCGTCCTCCACGCGGTGCAGCCCGCGCGGCAGGAGCTCGCTCAGGTCCTCGTCCACCCGCCCAGCCTGCCCGCCCCCCACCCGGCGGGCGACGACGGCCGCACCACGAACGCCTGTGGTGCACGCACCACAAGGCACGCGTCAGTCGCGGTCGGCCAGGTAGAGCAGCACGGCGCCGACCCGGCGGTGGGTCTCGCCCTCCTCGACGAGGCCGAGCTTGGCGAAGATCGAGTTGATGTGGCGCTCGACGGCGCGGACCGTGACGAACAGGCGCTCCGCGATCGTGGAGTTGTTGGCGCCGGTGGCCATCTCCGCCAGCACCTGCCGCTCCCGGGCGGTCAGGTGGCGCAGCGCGCTGCCGGCCGGGCGGGCGCGGGCGGTGAGCATCGTCTCCACGATCCGCGGGTCGATGACGGAGCCGCCGCCGGCGACCGCCCGGACCGCGTCGGCGAGCTGGCCGGGCTGCGCCAGGCGCTCCTTCAGCAGGTACGCCCGGCCGGCCACCCCGTCCTGCAGCAGCGCGGTCGAGTGCGCGGGGTCGTCGTACTGGCTGAGCACCACCACGCCGATCGCCGGATGGCTGCCCCGCAGCGCGATCGCGGCCCGGACGCCCTCGTCGGTGTTGGTCGGCGGCATGCAGATGTCGGTGACCACGACATCGGGCGCCAACCGCTCCACAGTGGACAAAAGCTCCCCGTGATCGGCGGCGAGTCCGATCACCGACAGGTCGGCCTGGTCACTGAGCAGTGCCTTGACGCCCTCCCTGACCAGGAGACTGTCATCCGCCACCACGACCCGGATACTCATGGGTCCGTAACCTACCGCCTGCCCCGGAGGACCCGTGAGCGTCGACTTCGCCCTCCTGCTCCGCCTGGAGCACGCCGTCGCCGACATCCTCGCCACCCCGGAGCCGGCCGGGCGGCCCGTCCTCGACGCGATCGGCCGGGCCCTCGGCTGGTCGGCGGGCGCGATGTGGCAGGTGACCCCCGGCGGGCTGCGGTGCGTGGCGACGTGGTCGACGTCGGACCGGTTCGCGGCGTTCGAGACCGCGACCCGCGACCTCGTGCTCGCCCGCGGCGAAGGGCTCCCGGGCGCGGTGTGGCAGCGCGGCGAGCCGGCGTGGGTGCGCGAGTTCGGGCGGCAGGCGGCGTTCCCCCGGGCGGCCGCCGCCGGCGAGGCGGGCCTGTCCGCCGCGTTCTGCTTCCCGTTGCGGAGCGCGGAAGGCGTCGAGGGGATCGTCGAGTTCTTCACCAGCACGCTCGCCGAGCCGCCGCCGGACCTGGTGTCGACCGCGAAGAGCCTGGGCCGCCGCATCGGTGACGCGCTGCACCGGGCGCGGGCGGCGGACGCGGTACGCCGCAGCGAGGCCCGTCTCCGCGCGGTGCTCGACTCCGCGCTGGACTGCGTCGTCATCGCCGACGCCGACGGGGTGGTCCTCGAGTTCAACCCCGCCGCGTGCCGGACCTTCGGCTACCGCCGCGACGAGGCCGTCGGGCGCGAGCTGGCCGAGCTGATCGTGCCGCCCGCGCTGCGCGAGGCGCACCGGCAGGGGCTGCGCCGGCTTCTCGCCTCGGGCGAGCCGCGCCTGCTCGACCAGCGCGTCGAGACGACCGGCCGGCGCGCCGACGGCACCGAGTTCCCGGTCGAGCTGACCATCACGCGGGTCGCGGTCGCCGGTCCGGCCGTCTTCAGCGGGTACCTCCGCGACCTCAGCGACAGGCACAGGGTGGCCGAGGAGCTCAGGGCGTCCCGCCGCCGGGTGCTCGAGGCGGCGGTCGGCGAGCGGCAGCGCCTCGAGCGGGACCTGCACGACGGCGCGCAGCAGCGCCTCGTCGGCCTCGGCATGACCCTCGCCAGGGCCCGCACCGCCCTGCCCGACCAGCCGGCGCGGGCCGCGGCGATCCTCGACGACGCCATCGCCGCCCTGGAGGAGTCCGCGATCGAGCTGCGCGACCTCGCCAGGGGCATCCATCCGGCGAGCCTCACCCGGTACGGGCTGGGCGCCGCCCTCGCCGACATGGCCCGGCGCAGCCCGGTCGAGCTGCGCCTCGGCGAGCTGCCGGCCGGCCGGTTCCCGCCGGCGGTCGAGGCGACCGCGTACTTCGTGGTGAGCGAGGCGGTCACGAACGTCGCCCGGTACGCGGGGACCGGCACCGCCCGCGTCGACGTCGCCGTGTCCGGCGCGGAGCTGGTCGTGACCGTCACCGACGGCGGGATCGGCGGCGCCGACGCCGGGCTCGGCTCGGGGCTGCGCGGGCTCGCGGACCGGATCGCGCTGCTGGACGGCACCCTGACCGTCGACAGCCCGGCCGGCGCGGGGACGACGGTGCGGGCGAGCATCCCCCTGTGATGTGGTGCCAGCATCCATCCGGCACTGGTGCCGGCGCACTGCTGTCCCGCCCCGGCGGGCGCGAGGATTCCCTTCAGTCGGACGACTTTCGAGGGGACACCACCATGACGCACGCCATCCGCTGGGCCGGCCCTTCCCGCGCACGCTGCCGGGTCAGGGGTTCCTGACGTCCCACAGCCACAGCCCGCCGGTCAGCCGCCCCGGCCCGAGCAGCGCGTCGAGGGTGCCGCGCTCCGCCGCCGCGGCGGGACCGTCGGGGGCCAGGACGATCGACGTGCGCCAGTAGGCGAGGTCGAGCCTGGCCTGCTCCCGGTCGAGGTCGGTGACGGCGGTGACCTGGTGGGTGCCGGTGGCGGCGTTGATCAGCCGGTCGGTCGGCCGGGCCGGCGCGCCGACGGTCGCGTGCCGGCCCTGCACGCCGCCGGCCGGGCCGAGGAAGTAGCCGTGCGACATCCGCAGCTCGGTGCCGGTCGCGGTCGCCCAGCTCATCGCCGTCCAGTGCTCGAACGTGGCGAGCGGCACGATCAGTACCGACTCCTGCGGCCCGACGAAGGAGCGCCACTCCCCCGACGCGATGAACGCCGGGACCGCCGGCCGGTCGAACACCTTGATCGGCACCGGCGCCGCCGGCACCAGCACCGCCGCGACCAGACCCGCCTTGAGCAGCCGCATTCCCGCCGGCGCGGGCAGCCGGTCGAGGCCGATCGCCACCAGCGGCGCGACCGCCCAGGTGGCCGCCTCGCCGAGCCGCGTCGGGAGCAGGGTGTCGAAGAGCGGCAGGTGCCGCAGCAGGGCATAGGGGCCGGGGACGCCGATCTCGCGCTGGTACAGCGTGAGCTCGTTGCCCAGCGACAGCACCGCGAACAGGACGCCGGTGCCGGCGAGCGACCGCACGAGCGGCTCCCGCCACCGCCACGCCACGACGGCGGCGACCGCGATGACGAGCGGCCAGCCGAAGTAGCCGTGCTGCTCGGCGGAGAACCCGGGCTCCGGCTGGAACTCGCTGAACCGCACGGCCACCGAGTTGCGCGAGAACGACGTGAACCCCAGCAGGTCCGTGTGGAACGCCGTCATCTGCTTCTCGCCGCCGCGGTAGGCGCCCGTGCCCGAGAACTGCCACCACAGCGGGAACGCGAGCACGACCGCCGTCGCGAGGAGCGTGACCCCGAGCCCGGCGAGGACGCTCAGCGCCCGCACCTCGCGGGGCCGCTGCACCAGCCACAGCAGCCCGAACACCCCGATGGCGAGCGCCGTGATGAACAGCGTCTCCTCGTTGATGAAGACCTGCCACACCACCAGCGCGGCCAGGATCAGCCCGCCCCGCACCGGCGCGTCGCGCAGCTTCACGACCCGCCACACGATGACCGGCACCAGGAACTGCGCCGTGAGGTTCGGGTGGAACGTGGCGTGGTTGGCGACACTCGGCGCGAACGCGGCCACGAGCCCGCCCACCCAGGCGGCGACCCTGTTGTCCACGACGTGCCGGGACAGCAGCCAGAACCAGGCGGCCGCGGTCGCGGCGAGCGTCAGCACCACCAGCAGGTCGAACGTGATCCCCGGCCCGACCAGCATCGTCACCGGCGCCAGCGGCAGCCCCAGCCCGAGCATCGTCGTGTTCGCCATGCCGTTGACGCCCACCGGCGCGTTCAGCCGGTCGAGGAGGAACGGGTTCTCCAGGTGCCGCACGCACCGCGCCGCCCACGCCAGGTAGTACTCGGCGAGGATCCGGTCCCCCGGCGTGTACGGCAGCCGCTGCCCGGGATGCGCGAGCAGCCGCGCGCAGAGCACGATCGCACCGGCAAGATACCCGGCCACCGCCACCGCGTCGCCCGCCCACCGGCTCCGAGATCGCCCCTCGTCCATGCCGAGACCCTAGCTGCCGCCGCATCGTCGACCCGTACGCGGGTGACTCCGGCAGTCGCCTACCCGACGCCGCAGCGAGCGACCGGTCACGCTCCGTTGTGTTAGCGTCGTCGCCATCCCGGGTCGATCCGGGCTATCCGGGGTGGTCCTGATGCGGTCGGTGCGGATCGTCTTGAGCTGGTGCCATCGGGACCAGCGACTCAAAGAAGCGCTGCTGCGTGACCTGCTGCCGGCGCTCGGGCTCTTCCGGGACCTGGAGGTCCAGTGGTGGCAGGACAGCCACCTGACCTGCGGCGAGGAGTTCGGCCCGGCCATCGTCGGCCGGTTCGGTGAGGCCGACTTCGGGCTGCTGCTGCTGACCAGCGCCTACTTCACCCGGCCGTTCATCCGTCAGCACGAGCTCCCCCGGTTCGCCGGGCCCACCGCCGACAAGGGCTCGCTGCCGGTGGCGCTGGGCCCGCTGCCATCGTTCGGCCCGCACCGCGACCTCGGCGGGATCGAGCAGCAGCTGATCTTCGGGCAGGAGCAGGGCAGCTATGCCGAGCTGTCCGGCGTCAAGCGGACGATCTTCGCCAACCGGCTGGCCGACTCGATCCGCGCCCGGGTCCTCGACCTGAACGGGTTCGTGACGCTGTGACCCCGCTCCCTCCGGCGGAGGCCGTCGCCCGCGTGGAGGCGCTGCGCGCCGCCGGTGCGGTGACCGAGCTGCAGGCGGCCCGGCTGAACGTGATCGTGAGGCTCCTGGACGCCGGCGGACGGTTCCTGCTGCGCTCCGCCCTGGACGAGGCGGAGTTCCCCGCCGACCAGGCGCGGGGCCAGGACGCCTTCCAGGACTTCCGGGGACGGGTCAACCGCGCGGCCGAGACCGCCGGCGTCGACCTGCAGCTGGAGCTGGAGCCCCGCAAGAGCCCGCCGGAGCGCCGCCACGGCTGGTTCGCCGGCGGTGACCTGACGGACGCGGGCATCGTCGCGTTCACGGGCAGGGCCGCCGACGACACCGGCATCGCGCACCCGATCGCACCCGAGGTCACCGAGCTGGGCGACTCGCGACGCACCAGGGTGTATGTCAGCGTCGCCGCCGCCGACGCCGGCTCCCGGCCGACCCGCCAGCTGGTCGGGCTGCTCCGCCAGCACCTCCAGCTCGACGGCGAACGGCAGTGGGAGGTCGCCGACCCCGACTCGATCGGCATCGGCGAGAACCTGCAGGACAGCCGCGACCGGCTCTGCGCGCAGGCGGACGTCCGCGTGGTGCTGCTGAGCCCGTCGTACCTGACCGACGAGGCGAACGCGGCCGAGCGGCACCGCGTCCTGGACCGGCCCGGCCGCCGGGTCGTCTTCGCGCTGACCGCCCTGCCCGACGCGACGCCCACGCTCGGGCCGTTGCCGCGACGCGGGGTGCGCCGCCGCGAGCAGCCGTGGGCCGTGCTGCGCGGGGAGCAGCAGCGCAAGCAGTACGTCGACGCGCTCGTCGACGCGCTGCACGCCGAGGTCCGGGCGCAACCGGCGCCGGCGCTCGACGCCACGGCCGAGCTTGCGGAGCACACCAAGCGGCTCACGGACCGCCGCGGCGGCAACGACAGCACCGTGCTGGTGGACGCCGAGGTCAGCGAGACCACGTTCCGGGAGTCCCACCTCGAGACGCCGGACCGGGGCCCGGCGCTGGCGGCCGTCAACCGGCTGCTGGAGTGGGCCGTGGCGCAGGACGGCCCGCGGCTGTGCGCGCTGCTGGGCGACGTCGGCCTGGGCAAGACCACGACGGCGAAGCTCTTCGCGCGGGCGCTGCTCGACCAGCGCTCGAAAGGGGCGCCGCTGCCACTGCTGTTCGACCTCCGCGACGTCCGCGCCGGCGACCTGAGCCGGGCGATCACGCTCGACACGATCCTCGACAGCATGCTGGAGGCCAGCCGCCCCGCGGCGGTGCCCCGGGAGCGGCTCTCCGCCGACACCGTGCGCCGCCGGCTCACGCAGGGCGACGCCGTCGTGATCTTCGACGGTCTCGACGAGGCGCTGGTGCACCTCGAGCCGCACGACCAGCGGCTCTTCATCCGCCAGCTGTGGCGCGCCGTCGAGGGCACGACCAGCACCCGCATGCTGGTGACCTGCCGGACCCAGTACTTCCGCACGATCCGCGACGAGGTCAACTTCTTCACCGGCGACGACCGGCAGGGCCCGCAGGGCAAGGACTACCTGGCGCTGCTGATGCTCCCCTTCGGCGAGCGGCAGATCCGCGACTACCTCGCGGGCAACCTCGACGCCGGGCCCGACAAGGTCGAGGCGTTCCTGACCCTCATCGGCAGCGTCCACGACCTCACCGACCTGGCCCGCCGCCCGATGACGCTGAAGCTCATCTCCGACCAGGTCGAGTTCATCGAGACCGCGAAGCTCCAGGGCCGGGCGGTGCGCGCCGTCGACCTCTACGGCGAGGTGGTCGAGCGGTGGCTGGCCCGCGACAGCGGCAAGCACACCCTGCTGCCCGAGCACAAGCACCTGCTCATGGAGGCGATCGCCGCGGAGATCTGGCGCTCGGGCCGCAACTCCTGGACCGCCGGCGACGTGGACGACTGGCTGCTCGACCTCCTCGACCAGCGCCCCGACCTGCGCCGCCACTACCGCGACAACGTCCCCGACCTGTGGAAGACCGACTTCCGCACCGCCACGTTCCTCAGCCGCGACGGCGACGAGTTCACCTTCGGCCACCGCTCGCTGTTCGAGTACTTCCTCGCCCGCCACCTCTTCCGGGCGCTGCGCGAGGTCCCCGCCACCGGCCCCGACCCGGTGGTCATGCCGGTGCCCGGCCCGGAAACCCTCGACTTCCTCGGCCAGTGCCTGGCGGCCGCCGCCCCGTCCGCCCGCGCGGCGGCCCTCACCGGCCTCTCGGCGATCCGGGACCACTACACGCCGGGGGCGTCGGAGCTCGCCTTCGCGTACGCGCTGCGCGCCGCCGAGCACGGACACCCGCACCAGCCCCTGACGCGGGTCCGACTCCCCGGCGCGAACCTCGCCGAGTGGACCATCGGCAACCCCGACATGAGCGGACACGCACTGAGCCTGGCCGGCGCCGACCTCCGCGGCGCCGACCTCCGCCGCGCCCGCATCCACCACACCGACCTCACCGGCGCGGACCTCACCGACGCCCGCCTCGACTCGGCCGAGCTGCACGACACCCGCCTGCACCAGGCCCGCCTCGACGGCACACTGATCGCCTCCGCACTCCTGCGCCACTGCGACATCGGCGACGCCGACTTCACGCGAACCATCCGCCACCGCACGCAACTCCTGTGGTGCACCCCTTCCCCCCAGCCGGCCGAAGGCCTGCTCATCGCTCCCCTGCCGGGCGAGGAACACGCTCGAACCACCCCCTGGGTCGCGAGCGGGCACACCGGCTCGGCGAACGCGGTGGCCTGGTCCCCGGACGGCACCCGCCTGGCCACCGGCGGGGACGATCGAGTGCGGATCTGGGATGCCGAGACCGGCGCCGAACAACTCCACATCACCGGGCACACCGGCTCCGTGGAGGCGGTGGCGTGGTCTCCGGACGGCACCCGCCTGGCCACCGCTGACGGCGATGTGCGGGTCTGGGACGCGGTCACCGGCGCCGAACACCTCCGAGTCGCCGGCAATGCCCCCGCTGTGTACGTGGTGGCGTGGTCCCCGGACGGCACCCGCCTCGCCACCGACGGCGGCGACGGCGTACGGGTCTGGGACGCGGTCACCGGCACCGAACAGCTCCACATCACCGGGAGCATTGGCCCAGTGGACGCGGTCGCTTGGTCTCCGGACGGCACCCGCCTGGCCACCGCCAGCGAAGGCGGCGTGCTGGTCTATGACGCGGTGGCGGGCACCGAACACCTCCAGCTCGGTGGGGACGTCAACTCCGCACACACAGTGGCGTGGTCTCCAGACGGCAACCTCCTGACCACTGCTGGCGGCGGTGTGCGGATCTGGGACGCGGCGACCGGCGCCGAGCACCCCTACCTTGCCGAGAACACCAACTCCGTGTACGCGGTGGCGTGGTCCCCGGACGGCACCCGCCTCGCCACCGGCAGCGACGACGGTGTGTGGATCCGGGACGTGGCGACTGGCGAACTCCTCCACTTCACCGGGCACACCGGCTCAGCGAACACGGTGGCGTGGTCCCCGGACGGCACCCGCCTCGCCAACGCCAGCGAAGGGGTCGTGTGGGTCTGGGACGCGGTAACTGGCGGTGAACACCTTCACCTCGCCGGGCACACCGACTGGGTCCGATCGGTGGCGTGGTCTCCGGACGGCACCCGCCTCGCCACCGGCAGCGACGACGGTGTGCAGATCCGTGACGCGGTGACAGCCGCCGAACATCTCCACCTCACCGAAGACCCCGGTCTTGTGAGCGCGGTGGCGTGGTCCCCGGACGGCACCCGCCTGACCACCGCCGGCAGCGGTGGTGTCCGGGTCTGGGATACGGCCGACGGCACCATACATCTCCACCTCGCCGAGAGCATCGACTCCGTGTACACGGTGGCGTGGTCCCCGGACGGCACCCGCCTCGCCACCGGCAGCACGGGTGGTGTGCGGGTCTATGACGCGGCGACAGGCGCAGAACACCTCCACCTTACCGAGAACGCCGGATTTGTGTACGCGGTGGCGTGGTCCCCGGACGGCACCCGCCTCGCCACCGTCGGCGGTGACGGCGGCGTGCGGGTCTGGGACGCCGTGACCGGCACCCTGTACGTCAACACCACCGAGGACACCGGCTCAGTGAACGCGGTGGCGTGGTCCCCGGACGGCACCCGCCTCGCCACCGACGGCGGTGACGGCGGCGTGCGGGTCTGGGACGCCGTGACCGGCACCCTGTACCTCAACACCACCGGGCGCACCGGCTCAGTGAACGCGGTGGCATGGTCCCCGGACGGCACCCGCCTCGCCACCGGCGGCAACGACAGCGTGCGGGTCTGGGACGCCGTGACCGGCGCCGAGCTGCTCCAGCTCGTCGGGCACACCGACTGGGTTCGGTCGGTGGCGTGGTCTCCGGACGGCACCCACCTCGCCACCGGCGGTGACGACGCCACCCTCCGGATCTGGGACGCGACGAGCGGTCAGGCCGATCGCTTCGTCGTCCACGGGTTCGCGGACCGCCAGACGGCGGTCTTCGACGCTGTGTCCGGGGATCTCGTCGGCGCGAGTGCTGGGGCGTGGCGGTGGATCTTCTGGGGGGCCGAAGGGCTGCCGGCCGAGACGTTCGGGGCGCTTCCGCCGCTCCCCACGTCGCACGGCTGAGCTGCGCGGGTTTGCGGCGGGCGGCGGTCAGGCGGGGATGACGTCGTCGACGGAGGCGGCGCCGGCGATGCGGTGGACGGCGGCGACGGCGGCGCGGGGAAGGGGGGCGTAGACGTGCGGGAACAGGCCGCCGTTGGCGGAGGTCTCCCAGCGCAGCCACATGCCCATGGTCTGCGCGTCGATGGCGACGACGACGAGGTCGGGCACGTCGGCGAAGTAGCGCTGGGCCGTGCCGGCCACCTGGTCGCGGGACGAGCAGTGGATGTAGCCGTCGCGCAGGTCCAGGGGCGAGCCGTCGAAACGGCCGTTCGCCTCGAACGCCGCCCACTCGGCGGGCAGCAGGATCTTATAGATCAGCACGAGCACACAATGCCACGGGTGAGAGGTTCCTTCACCTGTCCCAGGTGAACGCGTGTGAGCGACGAGTCACCCGTTTGCGACCTAGCGTCCGCGATTATGAGAACTCGGACATGGGTGTGCGTCGCCGGCGCCGCCATCGCGGTGGGCTCGTTGAGCGCCGCGCAGGCTCGAAGACCTGACCCGCCGATGGTTCACACGGCGCAGATGACCGGGCAGCAGGCCGCCGAGCAGCCGGATTCCATGGTGTACCTGCTGACCGGCACCGGTCTGGTCGCGATCGGCGGCGTGGTGCTCGTCGGCGGTGTATCCGGGCTCGGCGGCCTCGACATCCCGGGCGGCATCACGATGACCGTCGGCCGGACCAGGCTGTGGGCGAGGTCGGTGCGGGTCCGCGGCAGGCACCGGATCCGCCGGAGGATCACAGGCGGGTGATCCGGTCCTTCAGCAGCGTGGTGGCGATCGCGGCCTTGCGCGGCTGGCCGCGGACGAACGCCTCCGCGAACTTCGCCGCCTGCTGGTAGGTGACGCTGGCCGGCATCGGGGGCTCGTCGGCGTCGACCGCGACGTCGACGAGCGCCGGCCCGTCGAAGGCGAACGCCTCGCCGAGGACGTTCTCCAGGGCGATCGGGTCCGTGACGCGGGCCGCGTACGCGCCGCAGCCGCGCGCCCAGGCGACGTAGTCGGCCTGCGGGTCGTCGCCGTACCGGACGCCGAACTCGGGGAAGCCGTTGACCATCTGCTCCCAGACGATCATGCCGAGGGCACTGTTGTCGTTGATGACGACCTTGATCGGCAGCTTGTAGCGGGCCGCGGTGTGGAACTCGGCCATGAGCATCGCGAAGCCGCCGTCGCCGACGAACGCGATGACCTGCCGGTTCGGGTACTCGTGCTGCAACGCGATCGCGTACGGCAGGCCCGGCGCCATCGACGCGAGGGTGCCGGAGAGGTAGAACTCGCGGCCGCCGGTGGCCTGCCAGTGCCGGGCCGCCCACGTGGTGACGGTGCCGGAGTCGCAGGCGAGGATCGCGTCGGGCGCGGCGACCCGGTCGAGCGTGCTGGCCAGGAACTGCGGCGCGATGGGGTCCCGGTCCGCCCGCTCGGTGGCGGCCATGCGCTCCCGCCAGTCGCGCATCTTCTCCTGGTACCGCAGCAGCCAACGCCTGTCGGTGCGCCGCCGCAGCCGGGGCAGCAGGGCCTCGCAGGTGGCCGCGGCGTCGCCGACGAGCGGCACGTCGGTGGGGATGCGGGTGCCGACCCGCGCGGGCTCGACGTCGATCTGCACGACGTGCGCCTGGCCGGGCGCCGGGAGGAACTTCGTGTACGGGAAGTTCGTGCCCACCATCAGCAGCGCGTCGCATTCCTGCATCAGGTCCTCGCTGGGAGCGGTGCCGAGCAGGCCGAGCCCGCCGAGCGCGAAGGGCGAGTCGTCGGGCACGACCATCTTGCCCAGCAGCGACTTCACGATCGGCGCGCCGAGCACGTCGGCGACCAGCTCGACGAGGGGTCCGGCGCCGCGGGCGCCGATACCGGCCAGGATCGCCGGCTTCGAGGCGTTGTTGAGCAGGTCCGCGGCGGCCTGGAGGTCGTCGTCGGCGGGGCGCACCGGCGGCGCGACCAGCACGGGCGCGGTCGCCGGCGCGCGGGTCGGCCCGACGGTCTCGAACGGGTTGTCGCCGGCGGTCGCGACCTGCACGTCGTTCGGGACCGTGAGGTGCGCGACGCCGCGCCGGGCGAGGGCGGTGCGGACGGCGATGTCGACCAGCGACGGCACCTGCGCCGGGTTGCCGATCGTCTCGTTGTACTCCGCCACGTCCTCGAAGAGCCGGTCGAGGTGGACCTCCTGCTGGTACGCGGTGCCGATCACGCTGGACTCCTGCATCCCGGTGATCGCCAGGACGGGGGCGTGGTCGAGCTTCGCGTCGTAGAGGCCGTTGGCGAGGTGGATGCCGCCGGGCCCGGAGGTGGCGAGGCAGACGCCGAGCCGGCCGGTGGCCTTGGCGTGCGCGACCGCCATGAACGCGGCGGCCTCCTCGTGGTGCACGAGCACGAACCTGACCCGGTCGGCGTTGCGCCGCAGGCCCTCCATGATCCCGTTGACGCCGTCGCCGGGCAGGCCGAACACCGTGTCGACCCCCCAGTCGGCCAGCCTGGCGATCAGTGCCTCACCGACAGTCGCTCTGCTCATGCGTTTGTGCTTTGCCGGTGGCGGCGGAACCAAACATCGCCCTGAGCCGGCGGCGCACCCCGGGGTCGTAGGCGTCGGGGTGCGCGCGGGCGGGCCGGTCGCCGTCGAAGAACCCGCCGGTGCCCCGCTCGTGCAGGATCAGCCGCAGGGTCGCCTCGCCGCCCTCCTGGACCGTCGACCTGGGCGCGGCACCGTGATCGCGGACCATCTGGGTGTCCATGAACGTCGCCGGGTGCAGGCAGTTGACGGACACCTCGCCGCCGGCCGGGC
This sequence comes from Dactylosporangium sp. NPDC050588, assembly GCF_040654975.1. NCBI lineage: Bacteria > Bacillati > Actinomycetota > Actinomycetes > Micromonosporales > Micromonosporaceae > Dactylosporangium > Dactylosporangium sp. NPDC050588. Next base: position 23,877 of record NZ_JBFAJA010000080.1, read on the forward strand.
GTCCCTCCAGTTCGCCGGCAAGGTCCAGGCTCCACGCCGCCAGGGCGAGCTTCGACCTCCGGTAGGCGGTGATGCCGTCGTACGAGCGGCGCAGCTCCACGTCGTCGAAGTCGATCGGCGCCTGGCCGATGGATCCGACGTTGACGACCTTGGCGGGCGCGTTGGCGGCGAGCGTGGGCAGCAGCGCGGTGGTGAGGCGGACGGGGGCGAGGAAGTTGACGGCCCAGCGCAGCTCATGCCCGTCCGCGCTCTCCTCGCGGGCGCCGCCGGGCGGGCCGAACCCGACACCGGCGTTGTTGACCAGGATCGTCAGGTCGTCGCGGCCGGCGACCGCCGCGGCGAGCCGGTCCACCTCGGCCAGGCTCGCGAGGTCGGCGACGAGCCCTTCGGCGGCGCCGCCGGCCGCGCGGACCTCCGCCACGCCGCGCGCGACCTTGTCCGGGTCGCGGCCGTGCAGCAGGACGGTCAGGCCGGCCGCGCCGAGCCGCGGCGCCAGCCACCGCCCGAGGCCCGAGGTGGCGCCGGTGAGCAGGACAGCTGTCATCTTCCGACCGTATACACGGCGAGGCCCCACCGGCCTGCTGCCGGTGGGGCCTCGCTTGCGTCGTGCGGGGCCGGTGCTCAGCCGCCGAAGCCGGCGGGCAGGCCGCCGCTGTCGTCCGCGTCCTTCGCGTCGAGGATGTCGACGATGAAGCGGAGCGTGCCCTTGGGGTAGCCCTCGGGGGCGTCGTCGCCGTAGGCCTTGCTGCCGGGGATGTCGAGCTGGACGCGGCTGCCGACCTTCAGGCCGACGAGGCCCTCGTCCCAGCCCTCGATGACCTGCGGCTGCTTGCGGAGCTGCTTCTGCCCGACCGGGATCTCGATCGTCTTCTTCCGCGGCCAGGACGCGTCGAAGACCTTGCCGTCCTTCATGGTCGCGCCGACGTAGTTGACCGTGACGGTCTGGCCGGCCTTGACCGCCTTGCAGTCGCCCTTGATGAGGACCTTGGTCTTGAGGGACGTGATCTCTTCGGTGCTGGCGTCGATCTTCGGCTCGGTCGCCAGGCCCTTGTCCATGCCGCCGAGCAGCGGCGGGAACGCGTTGGGGTCGCCGACCGGCTTGCACTTGATCCGGTTCTTCTCGGCCCGGTCGCCGAAGTACCAGACGCCGGCGAACGCGCCGCCGACGACCAGCAGGACGATCATCGTGCCGGCGATCGCCTGCCCGGCACGACGGCGGCGGGCGGCCTTCGCGGCGGCGATGCGCGCGGCGGCACGCTTCTCCGCCTTCGTCGCCGGCGCGACGGTCTTCGCGTTCTTCGCCTTAGCCAACTTGTCCGACTTATCCGATTTGTCGGACTCGTCGTCGTCGGCGGTCGCGTCCGGGTCGTCGCCGTCCGCGGCGGCGTCCGGGTCGCCGGCTGCGGCGTCCGCGGCGTCGGCCGGGTCACCGTCCTCGTCGGCGGTGTCGTCGGCGGTGTCGTCGCCGGTGCCGTCGGCCGCCTCGGCGTCCGCGTCCGGGTCGTCCTTCTTGCCCAACGACACGGTCTCCTCGGCCACGCCCTCGGCCTCGGTCGGCTCAGTGTTCGTCGTGTCGCTTTCCGCGTCCGCGGTGGGCTCGACCTCGGTGTCCGGTGCCGCCTGTGGCGGAGTGGCCTTGGTCGACCTCGCAGTGCGGCGGCTTCTGCCCCGATCGCTCACAGTTGGAAGACTCCCCTGCTGGACGGACCCGATAATCCGGCGGACCTGAGTTTTGTTCGCCAGAGCTTCCCATATCACACGCGCCGCGACACGCCCCGGGTGGCAGCGCAGCCGATAGGGTCATGTCATGGGCACTGTTCAGGGCGTCGAGATTACCGGACCGCTCGACGACCGATTCGCCGAGATCCTGACCGAGGAAGCTCAGAGTTTCCTGGCAGATCTGCACAGGACGTTCGACGCCCGGCGGCTGGAGCTGCTCCAGGCCCGCAAGGAGCGCGAGGCGGAGCTCGCCGCCGGCGGGACGCTCGGCTTCCTGCCCGAGACGCGCGAGATCCGGGAGGGCGACTGGCAGGTGGCCGAGCCGGCGCCGGGCCTGGTCGACCGGCGGGTCGAGATCACCGGGCCGACGGACGCGAAGATGACCATCAACGCGCTCAACTCGGGCGCGAAGGTGTGGCTCGCCGACCACGAGGACGCCAACACGCCGCTGTGGGCCAACGTCATCGGCGGCCAGCTGAACCTGCGCGACGCGAATGCCGGCACCCTCTCGTACACCTCCGGCGAAAAACACTACGAGCTCACCGGCGGACCGCGCCCCACCGTCGTGGTCCGCCCGCGCGGGTGGCACCTACCGGAGAAGCACATCCTGGTCGACGGCGCGCCGACGTCCGGGTCGCTGACCGACTTCGGGCTCTACTTCTTCCACAACCACCTCGTCACCCGGCCGTACTTCTACCTGCCGAAGATGGAGTCCCATCTGGAGGCCAGGTTGTGGAACGAGGTGTTCGCGTTCGCGGAGGAGCGGTTCGGCCGCCCCACCGGCACGATCCGGGCCACCGTGCTGATCGAGACGTTCCCGGCCGCGTTCGAGATGGACGAGATCCTGTACGAGCTGCGCGAGCACTCGGCGGGCCTCAACGCCGGCCGGTGGGACTTCATGTTCAGCGTCATCAAGAAGTCCAGATTTCTCGGCGGGACCCGTGGCAGGGACTTCCTGCTGCCGGACCGCAACACGGTGACGATGACGGTGCCGTTCATGCGGGCCTACACGGAGCTGCTGGTGCGGACGTGCCACCGGCGGGGCGCGCACGCGATCGGCGGCATGGCGGCGTTCATCCCGAGCCGGCGCGATCCCGAGATCAACAAGGTGGCGTTCGAGAAAGTTACCGCCGACAAGACCCGCGAGGCCGGCGACGGGTTCGACGGGTCCTGGGTCGCGCACCCCGACCTCGTCGAGACGTGCCGGACCGTGTTCGACGGCGTGCTCGGCGACCGGCCCAACCAGCTCGACCGGCTCCGCGAGGACGTGACCGTGACCGCGGAGGACCTTCTCGCCGTCGGTGACACGCCCGGGCAGCAGACCGAGGCGGGGCTGCGCAACGCGGTGAGCGTCGGCGTGCAGTACCTCGACGCGTGGCTCAGGGGCAGCGGCGCCGTCGCGATCAACAACATGATGGAGGACGCGGCGACCGCGGAGATCTCCCGGTCGCAGGTCTGGCAGTGGCTGCACAACGGTGTCACGCTGGCCGATACGGGTGCGCCCGTGACGCGGAAGCTGGTCGAGCGGATCGCCGACGAGGAGCTGGCGGCACTCGGCCGGGACCTCGGCGAGGCGCGGGCGTTGTTCATGGAGGTGGCTGTGGCGGACGAGTTCGTTGACTTCCTGACGTTGCCGGCGTACGAACGCATGCCGTGAACGGTCCGGAGCGCAGCGGAGTGGCTGCGAACCAGCATCGCAGGTTCGGGGCACGCCGGCGCCGCAGCGGAGCGGAGGTGGCGGTGTGACCGTCGATGCGCTCGCGGCGCGGTTGCGGGGGTTCCTGCTGCCGGAGCAGGTGCTCACCGACCGCCAGCAGCTGCGCACGTATGAGTGCGACGGGCTGACCCACTACCGGGTGGTGCCCGCGGTCGTCGTGCTGCCGCGGACGGCCCAGGAGTGCGCGGACACGGTCCGGGCGTGCGTGGACGCCGGGGTGCCGTTCGTCGCCCGCGGCTCCGGGACCGGCCTGTCCGGCGGGGCGCTGCCGCACGCCGACGGTGCGCTCATCGTCACCTCGCAGCTGCGCGCGATCCGCGAGGTCGCCCCGCAGGACGAGCGGGCCGTGGTCGAGCCCGGCGTGATCAACCTGCAGGTGAGCCGCGCCGCGTCCCCGCACGGCTACTACTACGCGCCCGACCCGTCCAGCCAGCAGATCTGCTCGATCGGCGGCAACGTCGCGGAGAACTCCGGCGGCGCGCACTGCCTCAAGTACGGCTTCACCACCAACCACGTCACCGGCGTCGAGATCGTCACCCCCGACGGGGACCTGGTCCGGCTCGGCGGGCGGGCACCCGACGCGCCCGGCTACGACCTGCTCGGCGCCTTCGTCGGCTCCGAAGGCACCCTCGGCATCGCCACCGAGGTCACCGTGCGCCTCGTCCGGCTCCCGGAGACGGTCCGGACCCTTCTCGCCGCCTTCCCCGGCACCGACCAGGCCGGCGCCGCCACGTCGGCGATCATCGCGGCCGGGGTCGTGCCGGCGGCGATCGAGATGATGGACGCCCTGGCGATCGAGGCCGCGGAGGCGGCCGTGCACTGCGGCTACCCGGGCGGCGCCGGCGCGGTGCTCATCGTCGAGCTGGACGGGCCGCGGGCCGAGGTCGACGCGCAGTTCGCCGCGGTCGAGGCGTTCTGCCGGGAGCACGGCGCGTTCGAGATCCGCATCGCCGCAGACGACGCCGAGCGGGCCCTGTTCTGGAAGGGGCGCAAGTCGGCGTTCGCCGCCGTCGGCCGGATCAGCCCCGACTACATCGTCCAGGACGGCGTCATCCCCCGCACCGCGCTGCCGCAGGTGCTGACCCGCATCGGCGAGCTGGCCCGCGACCACGGCGTCCGGGTCGCCAACGTCTTCCACGCCGGCGACGGCAACCTGCACCCGCTCGTCCTCTTCGACGAGACCGTCCCCGGGCAGGCGGAGCGGGCCGAGGCGGTGTCGGGCGCCATCCTCGACATCTGCGTCGAGCACGGCGGGTCGATCACCGGCGAGCACGGTGTCGGCGTCGACAAGGCCAAGCACCTGCCCAGCATGTACAGCGCCGACGACCTCGACACGATGCAGCTGGTGCGGTGCGCGTTCGACCCGCACGGACTGTCGAACCCGGGCAAGATCTTCCCGACGCCCCGCCTGTGCGGCGAGGTGCCGGGGCGGCGCAAGGGCACCCATCCGCAGCATCAGCCAGGCATCGCGGAGGTCTTCTAGGTCATGATCGCTGGAGCTTCACCCGCCCCGGCGGCGCGGATCGCGGGCGTGCCGGCCGCCGCCGTCGCCTCGCCCGCGTCGACCGCCGAGGTCGCCGACGTGGTCCGCGGCGCCGCCGGCGACGACCTCGCGCTCGTCGTGCGCGGCGGCGGCACCAGGCAGGACTGGGCGCTGCCGCCGCAGCGGCTCGACCTGATCCTGGAGACGTCCAACCTGTGCGGGCTCGTCGAGCACGCCGCCGGCGATCTCGTCGCCGTCGTCCGCGCCGGCACGCCGCTGCGGCAGGTCCAGGAGGCGCTGCGCCCCGCCGGGCAGCAGCTCGCGCTGGACGAGCCGCTGCCGGGCGCCACCGTCGGCGGCACCGTCGCGGTCAACGCGTCCGGCCCGCGGCGCATGCTGTACGGCACTGTCCGGGACCTGCTCATCGGCGTCACCGTCGTGCGCGCCGACGGGGTCGTGGCGAAGGCCGGCGGCAAGGTCGTCAAGAACGTCGCCGGATACGACCTCGGCAAGCTGGTCGCGGGGTCGTACGGCACCCTCGGCGTCATCACCGAGTGCGCCTTCCGGCTGCACCCGCTGCCCGCCGCCCGCCGGTTCGTGTCGGTCCGCGTGGACGGCCCGGACGACGCCGCGCGGGTCCTGGCGGCGGTCCTCGGCGCCCAGGTCGTGCCGAGCGCCCTGGAGGTCGACACCGACCCGCTGACGGTGACGGCGCTCGTGGAAGGCGTGCCCGAGGGGGTCGCCCAGCGCGCGGCCGACCTGGAGAAGCTGCTCGGCGACGGCGCCAGCACGGCCGAGACCCCGCCGCCCGGCTGGGGCACCTACCCGTGGCGGCCGGGGGACATCGGCATCAAGCTCACGTCGGCGCTGTCGCGGGTGCCGTACCTGCTGACCGCCGTCGGCGTCACCGCGCAGCTGCACGACGTCAGGCTGCACGTGCGCGGCTCGGCCGGCACCGGCGTCCTCTACGCGGGCCTGCCCGGCGACACCGACCCGGGCTCCGTCGTCGGCGTCGTCAGCGACCTGCGCGCCGCCACCCGCGCCGGCGCCGGCCACTGCGTGGTGCTCACCTCCCCGCCGGCGGTCCGGTCCCGCGTCGACGTGTGGGGGCACGTCGACGGCCTCGACCTGATGCGCCGGGTGAAGGAGCAGTTCGACCCGCTCTGCATCCTCGCTCCCGGCCGGTTCGTGGGGGGCATCTGATGGTGCTCGAAGGCCCCTTCGTCGACCCCGGGCTCGTCTCGGACTGCGTGCACTGCGGTTTCTGCCTGCCGACGTGCCCGACGTACGTGCTGTGGGGCGAGGAGATGGACTCCCCGCGCGGCCGCATCCAGCTGATGCGCCAGCGCCTCGAGGGCGAGCCGCTGACCCCGTCCGCCGCCGGCCACTTCGACGCGTGCCTCGGCTGCATGGCGTGCGTGACCGCGTGCCCGTCCGGCGTCCGGTACGACACCCTGATCGAACAGACCCGCGTCGCGGTGGAGCGGGAGCATCCCCGGCCGTTGCCGGAGCGGGCGCTGCGGGGCCTGGTGTTCGGCCTGTTCCCCCACCCGCGGCGGCTGGCGCTCGTGAAGCGGCCGCTCGGGCTGTACCAGCGGCTCGGCTCCCCGCTGCTGTCCCGGCTGCCGGGCCGGCTGGCGGCCCTGGCCGCGCTCGCCCCGCCGGTCCGCCGATCCGTGCCCCTGCCCGCGCTGGTGCCGGCCCTGGGCCCGCGCCGCGCCGTGGTCGGGATGCTCACCGGCTGCGTGCAGCGCGAGTTCTTCCCGTCCGTGAACGCCGCGACCGCCCGGGTCCTGGCCGCCGAGGGCTGCGACGTGGTCATCCCGCCGTCGCAGGGCTGCTGCGGCGCCCTCAGCGTCCACAGCGGCCGCCACGCCGAGGCCGCGGACTTCGCCCGGGGCATCGTGGACACGTTCGCCTCGGCGGGCATCGACGCGCTGGTCGTGAACGCCGCCGGCTGCGGCTCGTCGCTGAAGTCCCTCGGCGAGCTGCTCGCCGACGACCCGGCGTACGCTCCCCGCGCGGCCGCGCTCGCCGCCCGCGTCACCGACTTCTCCGAGCTGCTCGCCGACCTCGGCCCGGCCGCCCCGCGCCACCCGCTCCCGCTGACCGTCGCCTACCACGACGCCTGCCACCTCGCCCACGCCCAGGGCGTCCGCTCCCAGCCGCGGACCCTCCTGCGCGGCATCCCGGGCCTCGACCTGCGCGAGATCCCCGACGCCGAGATCTGCTGCGGCTCCGCCGGCGTCTACAACATCCTGAACCCCGCCCCGGCCGCCGACCTGGCCGCGCTGAAGGCCCGCAACGTCCTGTTCACCGGCGCCGACTGGCTCGTCACCGCCAACCCCGGCTGCCTCATGCAGATCACCGCCGGGCTCCGCACCACCGGCGCCACCATCCGCACGGCCCACACCGCCCAGGTCCTCGACGCCTCCATCCGCGGCGTCCGCCTCAACCCCGACCCCGCGTGACGGGCCGGGCAGCGCGGCACGGCGGCGATCGCGGCCGCCGCGCCCGTTCATCGCGGTCAGCCCAGGACCATGCACCCGCCCGGCGTCGGGTAGGCGACGGGGCCGAGCCTGGTGGCTCGGCCCCGCGTGGATGCCGGTATGACGACGAATCTCGTGGACTGCCCCGAGTGCGGGCTCCCGGCCACCGTGCGCGGCGACGGGCCGGCGCGGAGCACCGGCGGGCCGGTCGAGCACATCCGGCTGCACTGCGTGCTCGGTCACCGCTTCTTCGGGCCGGTCACCACCCTGCGGCGCCCGCCCGGGGGCGCGTAGCGGGGCCGGTCAGTTCGGGCGCAGGGGGCGGCCCTGGCCGTCGACCGGGCGGCCGGTCAGCAGGATGATGCCGTCGACGACGAACCAGACCCACAGGCCGAAGACGATCAGGAACGGCAGCCAGAAGAGGAAGCCGCACCAGAACGACGTCCAGCCGACGACGACGCTCAGCACCAGCTGGGTCACGCCGAGGGCGGTGTTGCCCGCGTACAGCCGGCCGATGCCGCCGAGGATGAGGAACAGGCCCGGCAGGAGCTGGAGCAGGCCGGCGGCGAGCTTCGACTTGTCGGAGTACGGCTGGCCGGTCGCCGGGTCGTAGCCCGCGTTGGCCGCGCCGGGGACGGGGACGCCGTAGCCGGGCTGGCCGTAGGCCGCCTGCTGACCGTACGCCGCCTGCTGCTGACCATACGGGTCGTAGCCGCCGGACGTGGGGGCGCCGGAGACCGGCAGCTGGTAGGTCGGCGAGTACGGCGGGCTGGAGCCGGGCGGCGACGAGGACGGCGGGCCCGACATCGGCTGCTGTCCGGCCGGCAGCGCGTACGGGTCGGAGGGCTGCTGCCCGTACTGGGGCTGCTGGCCATACGGGTTGGGCTGATATGGGTCCTGCTGCCCGTAAGGTGGCTGCGTCATGGGAGCAGGTTACCGCCACCGGCCGAAGGGACATGACCCTGTGAGCATGGTGACGTTGCGAGTCCGAGGCGCTCGTGCAGGAGGCGCTGACCCGGCTCATGCGGGGGCGCACGACGTTCGTCGTCGCGCACCGGCTCGCCACGGTCCGCAACGCCGACCGGGTCGCGGTCCTGTCCGGCGGCCGGCTCGCCGAGCTCGGCACCCACGACGAGCTCGTCGCGGCCGGCGGCACGTACGCGAGGCTGCACCGCCTCCAGCACGTGTAGCCACGCACGAGCACCGCGGACATCCACACGCGAGCGGCCGCCCGCGAGCGGCGCGTGTGAGGGTCCCTCCCGGGGTCTGCGACACTGGGCAGGTGAAACCCGGTGCGTCTGACGAGCTGGCCAGCGCGAGCCTGGTCGAGCTCGCCATGTCACGGCTGCGCCGGGAGATCCTCAGCGGCGCCACCGACCCCGGCGAGCGGCTCGTGGAGGAGCAGCTGACCCGCAGGTTCGGCATCAGCCGCGCCCCGTTGCGGGAGGCGCTGCGCCTGCTCGCGCAGCAGGGCCTCGTGGAGCACGTGCCGCGGCGCGGGGTTCGGGTCGCCACGCTCTCCGCCGACGACATCCAGGAGTTGTACGCGGTCCGCGACGTCCTCGAGCGGCACGCCGTCTCCGCCACCGCGCCCGACGCGGACCTGTCCGGCGTCGCCGCCGCGGTGAAGGCGCTGCAGGAGGCCGACGCCCGCGGCGACCAGTTCGACGTGGCGACCGCCCACCGGGAGTTCCACGTCGCGGTCGTCGGCCTCGCCGGCAACCGCCAGCTGACCCAGGTCTACGAGTCGATCCTGGTGAAGATCCAGCTGTACATGGCGCTGAACCTGCGCCGCGAGGCCGAGGTCGCCCGCCCGCACGACGGCGTCCACCGCCACGAGCGGCTGTTCGAGGCCGTGTCGGCCCGCGACACGGCCGCCGTGCTCGCGGCGCTGGACGAGCACGGCGCCCGCTCGTACATCGGCTGACGACGCCGGACGCGAGGCGGTCGGCCCGGAAGGCGCCGGTGGCGGGGTGGGCAGCGTCGCGGCGAACGCCTCGTGGGCGTGGTGCGGGGGCAGCCAGCCGCCGTCCATGCTGACCCTTGCGCCCGCCGAGGCGCCCGGTGTGCCGCGGGTGGGGGTCAGGCGCTCGGCGAGGTCCAGCCGGAGTGCGAAGGCACCGGTGGCGGCGCGGCGGACGGCGCGGGCACGGGCTCTGTGGCGGGCTCTGTGGCGGGCTGGACGGTGGCCCAGGCCGCCGACGGCGCGGCGGTGGCGGGGACGGTCCAGCCCGCGGGCATCGGGTACTCCGGCAGCGGCTGCGCCGCGAGGGCCGCGACGAACGCGGGGTGCGGGCGCCGCGGCTCCAGCCACAGGCCGTCGCGGCTGACCCGGACGCCGGCCACGGCGTCGCGGGTGCTGCGGGCGACGACGACGAGCCCGGCGCCCATGCAGGCCACCGTGCCGGCGATGGCGACGAGCGCGGCCGTGCCGTGGACCCGCTCGCTCAGGTACAGGGCGGCGACGAGGCCGGCGACGATCGTGGCGGCGCCGGCGGCGATCCGGGCGGCGCGGCGCAGGCCGCAGCGGCGGCACGACGGCCAGGCCGGCGCGAGCGCCTCCTTGCGCAGCGGCCGGAGCAGGATCCGGTAGAGCAGGCGGCCGGCGAGCACCGCCAGGGGCCACGCCCACAGCGGCAGCGGCGACAGGAACACCATCGGCCGCATGCTCGTGGCGGGCCGCCCGTGGCGCGGGCAGATCGGCGGCACGAACGCGCCGGCGGGGATGCGGACGGGCGGCATGGCAGGCTCCGGGGGCCGAGGGGTCGGCGGGATTCTGCCACGCCGCGCGCCGTCCGGGAACCCGTCAGGGCAGCGGGGCGAGGATGGAACAGCTGCTGGTGGTGGCGCCGTCGGCGCCCGGGTAGCAGATGTCGGAGTCGGCGCCGCCGTTGAGGCTGTCGAAGCCGGCGTCGCCGTACAGGACGTCGTTGCCGGTGCCGCCGTTGATGGTGTCGGCGCCCTGCCGGCCGCGGAGGGTGTCCGGGCCGCCGCCGCCGTTGATGACGTCGTCGCCGGAGTAGGTGGTGCACGGCGGCGGCGCCTGGACCGCGGCCGGCACCAGCAGGCCCGCGTTCGGGAACGGCAGGCACGGGGTGGTGTACCAGCCGCCGTCGATGACGTTGGCGTTGCCGTCGCCCGTGAGGGTGTCCGCGGCGCCGCCGCCGGTGAGGTTCTCGATCTCCTGGTACACGTCGGACTCGCCGGTCAGCGGGTCGCCGCCGTGCGCCGGGCTCACCAGGGTCGCGGTGATCTTCGCGGTCCGGCCCTGGAACGTGACGGTGTCCGAGCCGGTGCCACCGTTGATCCAGTCGTCGCCGGGGCCGGAGTGGATGACGTCGTCGCCCGGGCCGCCGGACGCGTCACCGGCCGCGGCGGGCGTGGCGTGGCCGCCCATCTTGATGACGTCGTTCCCGTCGCCGCCGGAGGCGTGCACGTTGGACGTGGTGCGGTTGTCGATGACGTCGTCGAGGTCGGAGGTCTTGATGTCCAGGAAGGTCGCCGCATGCACACAGTGGACGGTGGTCTGGGTGGCGTACGGGTAGCTGCAGGTGCTGCCGTCAGGCGTGCTGAACGTGATCGGGTAGACGTCGGTGAAGGCGACGACACCGGGCGACGGGTTGCTGACGGTGAGCCGGTTGGCCTGGTTGAGCGCCGCCTCGTAGTGCATCTCACCGCTCATGGTGAGGGTGGCGACCAGTGGTTCCGCGTGTGCGGGACCCACGGCGGCGACGATGAAGCCGACACCGAGGATGACCGCGAGTCCGAGCCGGGACAGTCGTCTCATCGCGGCAGGGTCGCAGTGACGGCGATCACATACGAGCAACTGTCGGGTACCGGCCTCCGGACATCGACGCGTTACACGGGCCGCGGTTCGGCGTAACAGAACTGTCGACAATCGACAGCATGCCCGCACTCGACGGGACCGCCGAGGAGCCGACCGCGGCGCACGGGTTCCTGTGCGAGGCCTCCGCGGCCGGCACCGCGCGGGACATCACCGCCAGCGGGGGCCTGTCGGGCACACCGTCACTTGGAGGGGCAATGACTGCAAGCATCGGCCCGGTCGTCGAGGCCCGGCCCTACGCCTGGCCGTACGACGGCTCGGTCCCGGTCGAGCGCACGGCGCTGCTGTGCATCGACTGGCAGACGGACTTCTGCGGACCGGGCGGCTACGTCGACAGCATGGGCTACGACATCGGCCTGACCCGGGCGGGCCTGCCGGCGACCGCGAAGCTGCTCGACCACGTGCGCGGGCTCGGCATGCTGGTCGTGCACACCCGGGAGGGCCACGACCCGGACCTGTCGGACCTGCCGCCCAACAAGCGCTGGCGGTCCGCGCGGATCGGCGCGGAGATCGGCGCCGCCGGCCCGTGCGGGCGGATCCTCGTCAAGGGAGAGCCGGGCTGGCAGATCGTGCCGGAGGTCGCGCCGGCGCCCGGCGAGGTCGTCGTCGACAAGCCCGGCAAGGGCGCGTTCTACGCCACCAACCTGGACCTGGTGCTGCGCACGCACGGCATCACCCACCTCATCCTCACGGGCATCACGACCGACGTGTGCGTGCACACCACGATGCGCGAGGCGAACGACCGTGGCTACGAGTGCCTCATCCTGTCGGACTGCACCGGCGCGACCGACCCGGCCAACCACGCCGCGGCGCTGCACATGGTCACCATGCAGGGCGGCGTCTTCGGCTGCGTCGCCACCTCCACCGACGTCATCGCGGCGACCGTGTCCGGCACGGTGGTCTGAATGGCCACGGTCGACGCGCTGCCCGGACCCTTCACCTTCGACCCGGCGAGCACCGCGCTCCTCGTCATCGACATGCAGCGCGACTTCATGGAGCCCGGCGGCTTCGGCGAGACCCTCGGCAACGACGTCGCCCAGCTGCGCCGCGTCATCGAGCCGACGGCGGCGCTGCTCGCGGCCTGCCGGGCGCTGGGCCTCACCGTCATCCACACCCGCGAGGGGCACCTGCCGGACCTGTCGGACTGCCCGCCCGCGAAGCTCAACCGGGGCGAGCCCAGCATGCGCATCGGCGCGCCCGGGCCGATGGGCCGCATCCTGATCCGCGGCGAGCACGGCCACGACATCATCGACGAGCTGGCCCCGGCCGGCGACGAGCTGGTCATCGACAAGCCCGGCAAGGGCGCCTTCTACAACACGTCCCTCGGCGACGTCCTCGTCGCGCGCGGGATCCGCAGCCTGGTCGTCACCGGCGTGACCACCGAGGTCTGCGTGCACACCACCGTCCGGGAGGCCAACGACCGCGGCTACGAGTGCCTCGTGCTGTCGGACTGCGTCGGCTCCTACTTCCCGGAGTTCCAGGAGGCGGGCCTGCGGATGATCGCCGCGCAGGGCGGCATCTTCGGCTGGGTCGCGCCCTCATCCTCGTTCATCGCCGCACTGCAACCCTCTCCGCAGAGGACGTGAGACATGACCACTCCCGCTTCGCTCAAGGTCCCGTGGTGGGTCCGCGGTGACACCAACGCGTTCTTCGGCTTCGGCGTCAACGTGCTCGTGAACGTGCTGACCCTGACGTCACTGTGCCTGTTCGTGGTGAAGCTCAGCGAGCGCGACGTCTTCCACGCGATCCTGCCGGCGCTCGGCATCGCGCTCGTCGCCGGCAACGTCTACTACACGTTCCTGGCGCGGCGCCTGGCCCGCAAGGAGAACCGCACCGACGTCACCGCCCTGCCCTACGGGCCGAGCGTGCCGCACATGTTCATCGTCATCTTCGTCATCATGCTGCCGGTCTACCTGAAGACCGACAACCCGACGCTGGCCTGGAAGGCCGGTCTGGCCTGGGCCTTCATCATCGGGGTCATCGTCATCATCGGCGCGTTCGTCGGGCCGTACATCCGCAGGTACGCGCCGCGGGCGGCGCTGCTGGGCACCCTCGCCGGCATCTCCATCACGTTCATCTCGATGCTGCCCGCCGCCCGGATGTGGGACCTCGCGTGGGTGGCGCTGCCGGTGTTCGCGCTGCTGCTCATCGGCCTGCTCACCGACACGAGGCTGCCGGGCAACTTCCCGATCGGGCTCGCCGCGCTGCTCGTGGGCACCGCGATCGGCTGGGCCGGCGGCGCGATGGACGGCAACGCGGTCAGCGCCGCCGTCGACGACATCGGCTTCGCCCTGCCCGGCCTGCACCTGGACCTGCTCACCTCCGGCCTGTCCGACGTGGCGCCGCTGCTCGCGACCGCGATCCCCCTCGGCGTCTACAACTTCACCGAGGGGATGTCCAACGTGGAGAGCGCCGCGGCCGCCGGCGACAACTACAACCTGCGCAGCGTCCTGCTCGCCGACGGCGCCGGGGCGCTGGTCGGCGCGGCGCTCGGCTCACCGTTCCCCCCGGCCGTGTACGTCGGGCACCCCGGCTGGAAGAAGGCCGGCGGCGGCAGCGGTTACTCGATGGCGACCGGCGTCGTCATCGCGATCCTGTGCTTCCTGGGCCTGTTCGGCTTCCTCGGCGCCATCTTCCCGCTGCCGGCGATCGTGCCGATCCTGCTCTACATCGGCCTGCTGATCGGCGCGCAGGCCTTCCAGTTCTCCCCCAAGGCGCACGCCGCGGCGGTCATCGCGGCACTGATCCCCAACATCGCCCAGTGGGCCACCAGCCAGATCGACAACTCCCTGGCGGCCGCGGGCACCACCGCCGCCAAGGTCGGCGACGCCGCGCTCGCCGGCAACGGCGTCGTCTACAGCGGCCTGCTCACCCTCGGCCAGGGCGCGATCCTCGCCGGCCTCGTGTTCGGCTCGATCGTCGCGTTCATCATCGACAAACGCTTCATCCACGCGGGCGTCTTCGCCCTCTCGGGCGCGGCGCTGGCCTTCGTCGGCCTGATCCACGGCGAGAAGGTCGCCTGGAACGCCAACGGTCAGGTCGCGCTCGGCTACCTCTTCATCGCGGTGGTGTGCGGCCTGTTCGCCCTGAGCCGCCCCGAACCCCGGCCGAAGGACGCCGACGAGCTCGAGCTGGACCGTCTGCACGGCGAAGCCCTACCTGCTCCTGCCCCCGCCGCACCACCGGCCTCTTCCACCGCCGCACCACCGGTCTCTTCCCCCGCTGCCGCTCCGGCGGCGTAGCCCTCCCCGACTGCGCGGTGGTCCCCCGTCCTCCCTGGGGACCACCGCGCGACCAGCACCGTGCAAGCCAGTCGCGTCAGAAGGGACACCCGTGCGGATCAACAGGGACGACATCGTCGCCGAGGTGGAGGCGGCGTTCGTGGCGTACGAGAAGGCGCTCGTCGCCAACGACGCCACCGCCCTCGCCGAGGCGTTCTGGGACTCCCCGGCCGTGGTCCGCTTCGGCGTCGCAGACCACCAGACCGGCGCCCGCGAGCTGCGGGACTGGCGGTCCGCGCAGCGGCCGCTCCCGCCGGGCCGCCGGCTGTTCGGCACCAGGATCACCACGTTCGGCACCGACCTGGCCACCGTCACCACGATGTTCGACTACCCCGGCACCGACGACCGACCCGGACGGCAGTCCCAGACCTGGGTCCGCCTCCCGGAGGGCTGGCGCATCGTCCACGCCCACGTCTCGCATCCCCGCGGCGACTGAGCGGTTTTTCAGGCGGCCGACAGCCGGCCCCGCCCCTGATGCGTCAGCTGGTACGCGGCGATGAGGAGCAGCACGCCGCTGGCGATCGCGTACACCCCGATCGCCCACGCGATCGCGACCGCGCCCGCCTCGGGCCGCACCACCACGAACAGCCCGGCCACCACCGAGATCGCGCCCACCAGCGCCAGGGTCCAGCCGCCGTGCTGGCGGGCGGCGAGCCACAGGTCGGCGACGCCGGTCACGATCGCCCAGGCGCCGACGATGACGGCCAGCACCACCCCGGTGATGCCCGGCCACACGATGGCGAGGACCCCGACGACGAGCCCGAACAGCCCGGCGACCGCCCGCGCCAGCCGCGGCCCGTTGCCGTCGGCGAAGCCGGTGACCGGGTTCGTGGCGCCCGCGGAGGGGCGCATGGCGTGGACGAGCTGCTCGATGCCGGTCGCGATCGTGAAGATGCCGAACAGCACCGCGAGCGCGATCACCGTCACCCCGGGCCAGATGATCGCGACGATGCCGAACACGACGGCGAGGACGCCTCGCACACCGAGCAGCCACGCTTCTCTTCTGAGCATCATGCCCTCCTTGCGAGTCGGTCTTCGAGTTCGTCGATCCGGTCGAGCAGGTCCAGCACCACGCCGACGGCGGCGTAGTTGAGCGTCAGGTCGTCGTGCAGCCGGCGGATGCGGGCGACGGTGGCCAGCTCCCGGACGGCGAAGCCGGGTGCGCCGTCCGGGAACGTGGTGACCTCCACCAGCCCGAGCGTGACCAGCCGCGCCACGAGCTCGGGGTGCAGCCCGGCCGCCGCGGCGAAGTCGGGCAGGGTCAGTTCGTCGGGAAGCCGCGCCGCCCGCACCAGTGGAAACGTCATGCCGGGCTCCGGGGGTCGGTCGTGGACGCCGCGGCGAGCTCCGCGTACAGGCGCCGCTCGCGCTCGGACAGGTCCGGCGGGACGACGATGCGGACCTTGGCGTACAGGTCGCCGGCGGCGCCGCGCGGGTTGGGCAGGCCGAGCTCGGGCAGGCGCAGCCGCCGGCCCGACGACGAGCCGGGCGGCACGTCCAGGCGCACCGGACCGGCCGGGGTCTGCACCCGCACGGGTGCGCCGAGCGCCGCCTCCCACGGCGTCACCGGCAGCTCGACCAGGATGTCGCGGCCACGGACCCGGTACCGGGGATGCGGCGACAGGCGGACGACGAGGTAGAGGTCCCCGTCCGGCCCGCCGCCGGTGCCCGGCCAGCCCTGACCGGCGAGCCGGACGCGCTGCCGGTCGGCGACGCCCGCCGGGATGTCCACTGTGTACTGCCGGGGCCGTCCCGTCGGTCCGGGCAGCGTGATCGTGCGCCGGCCGCCGTGGTACGCGTCCTCGACGGAGACGGCGAGCTCGGCCTGGTTGTCCGCGCCGGCCCGCGCCTGGGAACCGTTCCCGTCCCGGGAGCCGTTCCCGTCCCGGGAGCCGTTCCCGTCCCGGGAGCCGGACCGGTCCGCGGGCCCGGTGGGGTCGCCGGGAGCCGCCTGGTCCCGGGGGCCCGGCTGGTTGTACGGGGGCTGGCGGCGCTGCGGCCCGGGGGCCTGGCGTCCGGGGGCGGCCGCCGGGCCGGGACCGCCCCGCTGGAACAGGCTGCCGAGCCAGTCGTCGGCGCTCGCCTGGGTCGCGTCGTAGTCGCGGCGGCGGCGCGGGTCGGACAGCACCCGGTACGCCTCGGCGATCCGCTTGAAGCGCTCCTCCGCGCCGGGTTCGCGGCTCACGTCAGGGTGGTGCAGGCGGGCGAGGGTCCGGTACGCGCGCCGGACCTCCTCCCGGCGGGCGTTCCTCGGCACGCCGAGGTCTGCGTAGTAGTCGCGGGTGTCAACCGTCGTCATCGGTCCCCCCAACTCGTGCGCCGACCGCGTCGACCGGCGAGCGGCCCCGCGAGGGGGCGGCATCGCCGTGTCGCGCGCCTGGACCCGGCCGCTCAGGTCATGCCGCTGCGACCGACCTGGCCCGTGCTGCCGGTGCCGGTGCTGCCGGCCTGCTGGCTCGCCGGCCGTGGACGGGACTGGCCCTCACGCATCTGCTTCGCCTGCGCCGCGGGCGTGTCGGCGGGGTCGGTCTGCGGCGGCCGCCCGGCCCGCGCCTGCTGCTGCCCGGCACCCGTGTCCTGCGGGCCGGTGCCGGTGTCCCGCTGCTCCAGGCCGGGCCGGGCCGCCGACGACTGGACGGTGATGCGGCGGCGCTGCTCGCCGCGCGCCTTGGGCGCCACGATCGTGAGCACGCCGCTGTCGAGGTTCGCCTCGACCCGGTCGCCGTCGATGTCGCCCGGCAGCGCGACGAGGAACTCGAACTCGCCCTCCTGCCGCGCGTGATGGTGCATCGTGCCGGTGCGGGTCCGGGCACGGTAGCTGCCGGCCACCCGGATCTCGTTGTCCCGCAGGTCGATCCGCACGTCGGCGGCGTCGACGTCGGGCAGGTCCAAGTCGACCCGGTAGGTGTCGGTGGTCTCCTCGATGTCGACCGGCACGCCACCGATGCGCGGCATCGCCGCCGCCGGGAACGGGAACGCCCGGCCGGGTCGGGTCACCAGGAATGCCATCAGTAGGTCTCCCAACGGTGAGGGGATGTACGCGGCCATGCTGGGCGCGCGCCGGGTGACCCCGTCCCACCTCCGGCGGATGAGCGGACGTGGTAGGCCCGTTCGCTCCCTGCTGGTGATGGTGCTTCACCTGCGGGCTGGGGAGCGTTCCTCGCATGTATGAAGACGTGTTCATCACGGAGGTCCGCGAGAAGACCGGCCTTGCCACCGCCGAGGAGACCCGGCGCGCGGTCCGGGGTGTGCTGCACGCCCTCGCCACGCGCCTGCCCGACGGCTGGGTGCACCACCTCGCGGCGGAGCTGCCACCGACGCTCGCGGAACCCCTGTGGTCCTATCAGCACCTGTACGACCAGGAGGTCCACGTGGACTTCCTCGCCGACGTCGCCGCCCGTGCGGCCGTGTCACCGGCCCTCGCCGAGCCCCTGGCCCGTGCGGTCTTCGCCGTCATCGCGAGCGTCGGCGACCCGGCCCTGCTGCGCCGCGTGTACGCCCCGCTGACCAGCGACATCCTCGCGCTCACCGAGTCCGACCGCTCCCTTCTGCCCGTCTGATCCGGGCCCGGAGACGGCACCCACAAGGACCCCGTCCGAGCCCGGGCGGGGTCCCCGCAACCCGGCCGGCGCCGCCGGGACGGGGTGGGACGCGACCGCCCCCTCACGGCTGACGGCGGCACGCATCGACGGCTGCGGGTATCGTCGCTCGGATGGCTGCCGTGTGCGGGATCGACGACTGTGGCGTGCTGGCGATCGGAAGGTGCCGGGACTGCGGCAACGCGTTCTGCATGTCGCACCAGGGACGCAACCCGGCCTCCGGCGACGGCTACGCCGCGCTGTGCGAGCCGTGCGCCGCCCGCCGCCACGCGGCCACCGCCTCGAACCGTGACGTCGCCCCCGTGCAGCGCCTCGGCGACGAGCAGCGCTGGGTCATGTCGGGGCAGGCCGTCCGCGACCTGACCGCGAAGGGTGTGCCGGCGCTGCCGGTGATCGAGCAGCGCCACCGCGCCGTGAAGCTCCGCTTCGGCGGCGAGCGCGTCGAGATCGACGAGATCGAGGTCGGCACGCTGTGGGTCCTCGGCAGGTTCGAGTGGACGCAGCCGGTCGACGGCGTCGCCGAGACCCGGGAGCGCACCACCGGGCTGCTCGCCGAGCCCCGCGGCGGCTACCCGGTCGCCGCGTTCCGCCAGGCGGTCGCCCGCTGCCGCGTCACCGAGCTCGGCGCCACCCTGGTCCGCGACGGCGGCGCCGAGCTGGAGGCCCGCGCCGTCCCCCTGATCGCCCAGGCCGCCCGCCGCCTCCTGCGCTGAACCGCGCCGGACAACAGCCCGCCGCGCTGATCGTGCGACCCCGAATGACACGTTCGGTAGTTGACCCTGGCGGCGGCGGTGCGCCAATCTGGCTGCCATGCTGTCGTGGGGGCGCTTCCGGCGGTCCGCGCCCGACCTTGCCGCGGCAGGGCGGGCGCTGCTGTACCGCAGCGGGGTCGGGCTGGCGTACCTCGGGACGGTGCGGGTCGACGGCGGGCCGCGGGTGCACCCGGTCAGCCCGCTGCTGGTCGAGGACGGGCTCTACGCGCTGCTCATGGTCTCGCCGAAGCTGGAGGACCTGCTCCGGGACGACCGGTTCGCGCTGCACACGTTTCCGCTCGGGGACACCGAGGACGCGTTCTACCTGACCGGGCGGGCCCGGTTCCCGCGCGAGGAGGCGCTGCGGCGCAGCGTCGCGGCGGCGTTCCTCGCCGAGCGGGGCCTGTCGGGGCCGCCGCCCGGCTTCGGGCAGAACGTGCTGGTCGAACTGGTCGTGGAGACCTGCGTGCTGAGCCGGGCGGGCGAGCAGATCACCTGGGCGGCGGCCGGCCCCTACCGGCACGAGGTCGGCCGCCACCGCGCGATGCGCTGAGCCCGGAGGCCACCGCGCACCGCGCGGTGCGCTGAGCCCGACGGTGCTACCGCGAGTACGCCTCCAGCTCCCACAGCGAGTAGCCGTAGCCGGTGGCGCGGGCGACGCCGGCCATGCGGACGTAACGGGCGCTGACCGGGGCGAAGGTCACGCTGTCGGTGCCGCCGTTGCCCGCGTCGATCGTGGCCGCGGTGGTCCACGCGGTGCCGTTGGCCGACACCTCGATGCGGTAGCGGGTGCCGTACGCGGCCTCCCACCGCAGGATCACCCGCCGCAGGGTGCGGGCCGAGCCGAGGTCGACGGTCAGGGACTGGTCGTCGCTCCACCAGCTCGCCCAGCGGGTGGTCGGGTCGCCGTCGACGGCGGCGCCGGCGCTGTAGCCGATGAACGTGCCGTTGCCGGTCGCCTTGCGGCCGAGGGCGAGGTTGGTGATGTCGTCGCCGCGTTTCGCCGGGAACGACACGACCTGCTGGTAGGTGGGGCGGTTCTGCCAGGAGATCTTGTCGTGGGTGATGCCGCCGAGCGGGGACTGGACGATGCTGTCGGCGCACCACTGGTCGCCGGCGCCGCAGGAGGCGTCGCCGGGGTAGGTGGTGGTGGCCGGCTCGGCCGCCGCGGCCGCGAGGGTCGAGGACAGCGTGGCGCGGCAGGCGGCCGGCGTGCCGCAGTAGGTGCGGCCGAGACCACCCCGGACGGGGTCGCCGAGGACCGTGCGGAGGTCCTTGTCGAGGTACCCCCACCAGCCGTTCTGGAACGAGGAGCCCTTGTGGCTCTGCGACTGGTTCAGCGACGTGGCACCGGTCGAGCCGGTGAAGCCGGACGGCGACTCGTCGATCTGCAGAGCGCCGGTGAGGGCCGTGTACACGTCGTCGCCCAGGCCGGGCTTGAAGACGCCGGCGATCAGCTTCGGCCACCAGGCGTCGAAGAGGCGGATGGCGTCGGCGTGCTGGTACACGTGGGACCCCGGCGCCGTCTCGACCCGCTTCGCGCCGGCCGCTTGCCACGCGGCCAGCGCGGCGTAGGACGGCGCGCCGGGGCCGAGGATGCGCAGCAGCTCCGGCAGCAGCGCCTCGGCCCGCAGGTCGGTGACGGCGGCGTCCTCGACGAGGCGCACCACCGCCGCCCGGTCGACCTTGCCGCCGCCGGCGAGGGCGGCCTTGACCCGGCGGTCGAGCAGGTCGGCGCGGTGCACGGCGCCGAAGCTGAAGTTGCCGTCCGCGGCGCTGTAGCCGGCCGCCTGCTTGTTGTTCCAGCTCACGAAGTAGTCCTGGCCCGCCGACTGGGGGTGCTGCGCGACGGCCGCGTAGTCGGCGGTGTTGGTGTCGGGGTTCCAGTTCTGCCACTCGTAGGCGGCCTCGGCGCGGGTCGGCAGGTTCGGGTTCGCGCCCGCCTTGCGGACCGGGTTGGCGCCGGAGTTGAAGTACGCGGTGTCGGTCGCGTTCACGTAGAACCAGTTGAACGCGTAGCCGACGTCCGCGGCGGAGGCGATGAACGCCGCCGGCGAGCCCATCGCGGCCGGATCGTTGAACGCCTGGAACCCGATCGCGGAGTCCGCCTCGTGCCGGTAGGTGGAGCGCAGCCGGGTGAAGGCGACCGGCACGCCGCCGGCCTTGCCGCGCCAGGCGACGAGCCCGTACTTCGTGCGGAACGTGGTCAGCCGGTAGGAGCCCGCCGGGGTCGGGTCGGCGAGCGTCGGCGTCCACGCGTTGGTGCGGGTCAGCGCCTCCATCGGCGTGCACGTGCCGTGGAACAGGTAGCTGGAGGACTGGACGGTCGGCGCGGAGCCGTCGGTGTTGCACAGCGGCACCGAGTAGGTGTCGGTGATGTCCTGCTCGGCGGAGGTGGCGCTCCAGGCGTAGTCCTGGCCGCGGCCGAGCAGCACGTACAGGTTGAGGCCGGCGAACGCGACGCCGTGCGCGCTGATCCCGGGGCCCTGCAGCTCCTGCAGCATGAGCAGCTGCGGCGAGAAGTAGCCGGTCTGCGGGCCGAACACCGCGATCGGGTGGCCGGTCGCGGAGTGTGCGGCGTCGACGACGACAGCGTTGGACATGCCCTTGTGCTGGGCCGAGAACGAGCCGGTGGCGGCCGCGGTCCCGGAGCCGGTGGGGTCGAAGACGACCGGCTGCGCGGTGACGGTGCCCGCGTCCGGCAGCGCGACGCCGGGCGCGTCCGGGTCGGCGGCGCCGTAGGGGAACGACTGTCCGTTGTGGAGGGTGAGGACCGCCTCGGGGTCGTTCTGCCCGCGGAACGCCGCCCAGAGGCGGTCGCCCTCGACGGGCCCGTAGCGGGCGCGGGCGGTCACCCGTACCAGGGCCGACTCCACCTCGCCGCCGCCACCCCCGCCGAAGAGGCCGCCGACGACGCCGGCGATCGCGATCAGGTCGGTCATCTTGAACTGCTCCGGCCCGCCGGCGTTGGTGACCGCGTCGAGGTGCCCGGTCAGCACGTACTCGCCGGGGCAGTTGCGGCCGGACATGCAGGCGGCGATGTAGGCGTTGACGCCGGCGACGTAGTCCTGCACGTCGGTGTAGAGCTGCGCGCCGCGCGGGCCCTTGGTCCGCAGCTGCTCGACCTGGGCCTGCAGGTCGGCCTCGGTGTAGGGGGCGTTGCGCCAGATGCTCTGCTCCAGCTCGCGGTTGCCCGGGGAGCCGCCCGCGAACGGGGTCAGCTGCCCGCGGCCGACCCGCCGCAGCAGGTCCATGACGAACAGCCGGTCCTCCGCGCCCGCGTAGCCGGCGCCGAACATGGTGCCGGCGCGGGTCGTGCCGGTCACGTGCGGCACGCCGGCGCTCTTGTCCCGCACGATCGTGACGTCGGCGCGCGGGCTGTAGGTGCGCTCGGCCTGGCCGGCGGGGACGCCGAAGGAGGCGCCGTTGTAGAAGCGGTCGATCTGCTCACCCGTGAGGCCGGTGTACGCGGAGACCAGGTCCGCGTACCTGCCGAGCTGGTCGGCGGAGTGCGGTGGCCGGTAGCCGAGCGCCTGGTGCGCCAGGATGTCGGCGAGGGTGGCGTTGCCGTTCTGGCCGGGCGGGACGATGTCGTCGCACTCGTCGAGGCAGTAGTCCGTGGGGACGAGGACGGCGGCGGGAGCCTGCACGGGGGTTGCGACGAGCACGCCGGCCGTGATGAGCAGTGCCGCGGCGGCGCGTTTCAGCAGGGGCAGGGACATGGCGGATCCCTTCCGGGGTCGCGAGCCAATGTGAATATGACTCGGGTTACCGGATGGTAACAACGACATCCATCACTGAACAGAGGTTCAGCCGTCCGTGTCGGCCGGGCTGGGCTAGGCTCCCTGAGGTGATCGCAGGGTGATCGTCGTGCACGCAGCCTGGCTCGACGGCCGCCTCTGCCTCTGGGCCGAGGACACCGACACGCCGCCCGCATCGCGGCGGGGGCGCCGGCCGAGGGTCCCCGCGCACCCGTTCGCCGTCCGCGGCCTGCGCCTCGACGAGGACACCGGCCTCCAGGCGACCCGCACGCTCACCCTCCCCACCCGCGGCGACCTGCCCGAGCCGTCGCCCGCCGCGTCGGTGCGGCTCCCGCCCGCCGACGGCCCGCTCCGGCTCGGCGAGTGGACCGTCGACACGATCGAGTACGACGCGGACGACGCCTACGCCCTCCTGCGCTCCAGCCTCGTGGCGATCACCGGCGACGACGGCGACGACGACTTCGTCTTCGGCGAGACCATCCGCGCCCTGGCCACGGTGGCCACCTTCGCCGGCTCCCTGGTCCGCCGCGGCCGCATGCTGCCAGGGCTGACCGGCGCCGAGGCCCGGTGGGTCCCGGTGCTGACCGGCCGGGACGCCGCATACACCCGCTCCCTGGCGCTGTCGCTGCCGCAGGCCGTGCTCGGCGGCGCGCCCTCCCGGGCGGCGCTGCTCACCGAGGTGCTCGACACGCTCGTCGACGCCGCCGCCCGCGCCGTGCTCCCGCCCGCCACCCACCGGCTCACCGGCGTCGCCGGCGCCTGGCTCACCGCGCTCACCGGCACGGACCGTGCCGTCGAAGGGTCCCCGGCCGAGCTCGACGCCCTGGGCGCCGACCTGCGGGCATGGCAGGCCGACGCGGTCGGCGGCGCGGTCCGGGCCTGCTTCCGGCTCGCCGCACCGCCCGACCCCGGCACCATCGAGTACGCCCGCCTCGACCTGGACGACGACGAGGAGCCGCAGTGGCGCCTCGAGTTCGCGCTGCAGGCCGCCGACGAGCCCAGCCTCGTCGTCGACGCCGCCACCGTCTGGCAGGCGCCCGGCCCGATCGAGCTGTCCCAGTGGCAGGTCCCCGCCCCGCAGGAGACGCTGCTCGCCGAGCTCGGCCGGGCCAGCCGCCTGTACCCGGCGCTGGAGGACTCGCTGCGCTCGGCCCGGCCCGCCGCGCTCACCCTCGACACCGCCGGTGCGCACCAGCTGCTCAGCGAGCACGCGCCGCTGCTGTCGGCCGCCGGGTTCGGGGTGCTGCTGCCCGGCTGGTGGCGCAAGCCCCAGGCCAGGCTCGGCGCCCGGCTCACCGCCAGCAGCCCGTCCACGACCCAGCCCGGCACCGTCGCGACGAAGAGCGCCGTCGGGCTCGGCTCCGTCGTCGACTACCGGTGGGAGCTCGCCATCGGCGGCGACCCGCTCACCGGCGAGGAGATGCGCCGGCTCGCCGACTCGAAGGCGCCCCTCGTGCGGCTGCGCGGCGAATGGGTCGAGCTCGACCAGCGCCGCCTCGCCGCCGGCCTCGAGATCATGCGGCGGCAGGCTGAAGACGCCGAGATGACCGTCGCCGACCTGCTGCACCTCGCCGGCGGCGACACCGAGGGCCCCGGCGGCCTGCCGGTCGTCGAGGTGACCGCCGACGGGTGGCTCGGCGACCTGCTGTCCGGCGACACCGAGCTGCGGGTCCCGGCCGCGACGCCGCCCGCGCAATTCGAGGGCAGCCTCCGCCCGTACCAGCTGCGCGGCCTCAGCTGGCTCAGCTTCCTCGAATCGGCCGGGCTCGGCGGCATCCTCGCCGACGACATGGGCCTGGGCAAGACCGTCCAGCTCCTCGCCCTGCTCGCCGGCGACGCGCCCGGCCCGACGCTGCTGATCTGCCCGATGTCGCTGGTCGGCAACTGGCAGCGGGAGGCGGCGAAGTTCGCGCCGGCCCTGCGCGTGCACGTCCACCACGGCGCCGAGCGCGCCCGCGGCGCCGACTTCCGCGCCGCCGTCGCCGCGTCGGACCTCGTCATCACCACCTACTCGATCGCCGCCCGCGACGCGGCCGCGCTGAAGTCGCTGTCGTGGCACCGGCTCGTGCTCGACGAGGCGCAGGCGGTGAAGAACGCCGCCACCAAGCAGGCCGTCGCGGTCCGCGGGCTGCCGGCGCGGCACCGCATCGCGGTCACCGGCACCCCGGTGGAGAACCGGCTCGCCGACCTGTGGTCGATCATGGACTTCGCCAACCCGGGGTTGCTCGGCAGCGCCACGAAGTTCCGCGAACGCTTCGCCGAGCCCGTCGAGCGCCGCGGGGACGCCGACGCCGCCGCCCGGCTTCGCCGCATCACCCAGCCCTTCGTGCTGCGCCGGCTCAAGACCGACCGCGGCATCATCTCCGACCTGCCGGAGAAGCTGGAGATGGAGGTGCTGTGCAACCTCACCCGCGAGCAGGCGTCGCTCTACCAGGCCGTCGTCGACGAGATGCTCGGCAAGATCGAGCGCAGCGAGGGCGTCGCCCGGCGCGGCCTGGTCCTGGCGACCATGACCCGCCTCAAGCAGATCTGCAACCACCCGGCGCACGCGATGCGCGACGGCAGCCGCCTCGCCGGGCGCAGCGGCAAGCTGCAGCGCCTGGAGGAGATCCTCGACGAGGTCCTCGCCGCCGGCGAGCGCGCCCTCGTCTTCACCCAGTACGCGGAGTTCGGCGGCATGCTCCGGGCGCACCTGTCCGCCCGGCTCGGCCGCGAGGTCGCGTACCTGCACGGCGGCCTCGACAAGCCGGCCCGGGACGCGCTCGTCGCCCGCTTCCAGGCCGCGACGCCGTCGTCGCCGCCGGTCTTCGTGCTGTCGCTGAAGGCCGGCGGGACGGGCCTGACCCTCACCGCCGCCAACCACGTCGTGCACGTCGACCGCTGGTGGAACCCCGCCGTCGAGGACCAGGCGACCGACCGCGCGTTCCGCATCGGGCAGCGCCGCGCCGTGCAGGTCCGCAAGTTCGTCACCGCCGGCACCGTCGAGGAGAAGATCGCCGCGATGATCACCGAGAAGCGCGGCCTCGCCGCGAAGATCGTCGGCACCGGCGAGCAGTGGCTGACCGAGCTGTCCACCGCCGAGCTGCGCTCGCTGCTGGCCCTGGAGGCGGGAGCGGTGGTCGAGTAGCCACTAGACTGCACCGGTGTTCGTGATCACGCTGAGCTACCTGGTCGACGTCGAGCAGATCGACGAGCTGATGCCGGCCCACCTCGAATGGGTCGGGGAGCAGTACGCCGACGGCATCTTCCTCGCCTCCGGCCCTCGGGTCCCGCGCGACGGCGGCGTCATCCTCGCCGCCGGGCTGCCCCGGCCGGAGCTGGAGGCGCGGCTGGCGCTGGACCCGTTCGTGCAGAAGAGCGTGGCCGCGTATGACGTCGTCGAGTTCGCGCCGCGGGTCGTCGCACCAGGACTGGATGCGCTGCAGGCGTGACGGCACCCGACCACCGGCCCGACTACTGGGGATCACGGACCGTCAAGGTCGAGGGCGGGATCCGGGCGCGCAGCACGCGCGGCGACATCGGCGAGAGCTGGTGGAGCAAGCGCTTCCTCGCCGTCCTCGAGTCGTTCGCGCTCGGCACCCGCCTCACCCGTGGCCGCAACTACGCCCGCGCCGGGCAGGTCCTGTCGCTGACCGTCGAGCCCGGCGAGGTCGCGGCGGTCGTGCAGGGGTCGCGGCCCACGCCGTACCAGGTGAGCATCGCGCTGCAGGTCTTCGGCGACGACGTGTGGGGGCGGGTCGAGACCGCCCTGGCCGCGGAGGCCCTCGGCGCCGCGAAGCTCCTCGCCGGCGAGCTGCCGCCGCACGTCGAGGACGTGTTCGCCGACGCCGACGCGCCGCTCTTCCCCAGCCGCGTGTACGACCTGGCGATGCGCTGCTCCTGCCCCGACGCCGCCGTGCCGTGCAAGCACCTCGCGGCCGCGTTCTACCTCCTCGCGGAGCGCTTCGACGCCGACCCGTTCCAGATCCTGCTGTGGCGCGGCCGCGGCCGGGAGACGCTGCTGGCCAACCTGCGCGCCCTGCGCACGGGCACCGCCACGGTCGCGGCCACGGTCACCGGGCCGGCGGAGCCGGTGCTGACGGGGGCGGCCAGGGTCCTCGCCGACATGGCCGAGCCGGAGGTGGAGCCGGAGCGCTTCTGGTATCCACCGGTGCCCCTCGCCGAGCCCGAGCCCGGCGCCGTCACGGGCCGGGACCTGCTGCTGCGCCAGCTGCCGACGCCACCGCCGGCACTGGGCGGCCGCGATCTGCTGTCCGCATTGCGCAGCTGGTACCGGTAGCGCCGTTCACGTTCGGGTAGGGTCGCGGGCATGACCGGTCCGCAACCGCCGCACCAGCCGGAGCCGTCGCCGCCCGGCCCGGCCGGACCGCACGACGCCCAGCCGACTCCCCCGTCCGGCGCGGCGCAACCGTCGTCCGGGGCGCCCCAGCCCGGTGGGCCCCCGCTGCCGGCCGCGGTCCACGCGTTCGGGGCGCCGCAGCCGTTCGGTGCACCGCAGCTGTTCGGGGCGCCGCAACCATTCGGTGCGCCGCAGCCGTTCGGGACACCACCCGGTGCCGCGTCGCCTCAAGCCACGCCACCACCGTCCGGGGCACCCCAACCATTCGGCGCCGCCCAGCCGCCGGGCACGCCGCCGCCGTTCGGCGCTCCGCCGCCATCGAGCGCGCCGCAGCCATCGAGCGCGCCGCAGTCGTTCGGCGCCCCGCCGCCGTCGAGCGCGCCGCAGTCGTTCGGGCCGCCGCAGTCGTTCGGGGCGCAACCGCCCGGGGCCCCGCAACCGTTCGGCGCTCAGCAACCGTACGGGGCACCCCAGTCGTTCGGGGCGCCGCCGCAGCCGCCGCGGGACAAGCTGGTCGTCCCGCTGATCATCATCGTCGCGACGCTGCTGGTGCTGTGCCTCGCGGGCGCCGCCGGCGCCGTCTACTTCCTGCGGGAGGAGCCCGGCGGCGACAAGACCTCCGAGATCGTCGGCGGCTGACCGTGCGGCGGGGTCGGCGGGTCACGGTCGCGATCCTGTGCGTGGCCGGCGCGCTCGCCGGCTGCGGCACCCCCGCCGGCACCGACGGCGACCTCACCAACGGCTGGCCAGCCCTGCCCGCCGCCTCCTACGCCCCGCCCGCCCAGGGGTCGTGCCTGCAGGGGGCCGTGGCCGCGTTCGAGCCGTCGGCGTCGCCGCTGCGGGCCGTCGACTGCGCCGAGCCGCACGCCGTCGAGGTCGTCGGCGGCGGCACCGTCCCCGACGCGCCCGCGCCGCCCGCCTGGGACAGCGACCCGAGCCGCGCCGCGTACGCCGAGTGCGACAAGGCCGCCACCGCCTACCTCGGCGGCGACTGGCGCACCGGGCGGCTGTTCCCCGTCTTCCGCATGCCGGCGGCGGCGACGTGGCAGGCGGGCGGCCGCCGGTACCTGTGCGGGATCGCCGAGGCGTCCGACGACCTCTTCGCGCCGCAGGAGCGGACCGGCAGCGTCAAGGGCGGCCTGAGCGGCGGCACGGGCCCGCTCGCGCTCACCTGCGTCCAGCTCTCCGGCGGCAACCTCGACGCCAAGGGCTTCTACGGCACCGTCGACGCGGTCAAGCCGGTGGCCTGCGACGCCCCGCACGACACCGAGTTCGTCGGCGCCTGGACGGCCCCCGCCGGCGGGTACCCGTCGCAGCAGAAGCTCAAGGAGCTCGCCGGCGACGCCTGCTACCTGAAGATCGCCCAGTTCCTCGGGCTCTCGCAGACGCAGCTGTTCCAGCGGGCCGACATCTACACGTTCTGGACCGGCCTGACCGCCAACCAGTGGGCCCTCGGCGACCGCACCGCCCACTGCTTCCTCAACGTGTCGAGCAAGACCCCGCTGCGCGTCTCGGTCCGTAACCTCGGCACGAAGCGGCTGCCGTGACGCTGACGCTGCCCGAGCCCTGCGTGGTCGTGCTCGTCGGGCCGGGCGGTGCCGGGAAGTCGACGTGGGCCGAGGCGCGCTTCGCCGCCGACCGGATCGTCAGCAGCGACCGGCTCCGCGCCTGGGCTTCGACGAGGGACTCGCTCGCGTCGGAGGGGTTCGACGCCGTACACCTGGAGCGACCGAGATCGGAGACGCCGGCGCGCACGGTGCCCGAGGCGGTCGTCGCTGCTCGATGACGCGCTGCGGGTGCTGCCGCTGCTGTGGGGCAAGGGCAGCCCCAGGTTCGAGGGGCGGGCCTGACGGTGCCGGAGGCGCTGTGCTACCCGCGGCCCGTACAGGAGCGGCTGCCGATCATCGGTCGGCGGCAACGGCGAACGGCGCACGCTGCGGCTCGCCGCCACCTACGCCGACGCCGCTGACGTCATGGGTGACCTCGCCGCCGTGCGCCGCAAGGCGTCCGTGCTGCACGGGTACAACCCGGACACCCGCCTCACCCACCTGGGCACGGCGCTCGTCGCCGCCGACGACCGCCACCTCGCCGACCTCGTCGAGCGCCGCCGCGGCCGCAGGTCACGCGAGGCCTACGCCCGGGAGGCCGACGCCGGCACCGTCGCCGACCACGTCGGCCGCTTCCGGCAGCTGGCGGACGCGGGTGTCCGCGAGGCGATGGTGCGCCTCCCCGACCCCGAGTGCCTGGCCCCGACGGCCGAGGTCATGTCCGCCTTCCGCTGAGCGCTACGGGGCGGTGTCGGTGATCGCCTGGCGGAAGACCTTGGAGCGGTGGGCGTAGTTGTCGAAGCGGCCGTAGCTGGGGGCCGCCGGCGACATCAGCACGACCCCGCCGGCCGGGGTCACCTTGCGGGACAGGGTGACCGCCTCCTCGAGGCTGCCGGCGACGTGGGTCGTGACGAGGGGCAGGTCCGCGAGGAGCCCGACGAGGCGGGCGCCGCTGTCGGGCATGCCGATCACCGTGGTCGGGGTCGTCGCCGCGGCGAAGTGCTCGCGCAGCGGCGAGTAGTCCACGCCGCGGTCCTCGCCACCCAGCAGGACCGTGAGCGGGCGGTCGCGGAAGGCCTCGATCGCGTGGATCGCGGCCTGCGGGATCGTGGACAGCGAGTCGTCGACGAACGTGAGGCCCGACGGGTCCTCGATGCGCTCCAGTCGGTGCGGCAGGCCGGCGAAACCGGCGAGGGCCGCCTCCAGCAGCGGCGCCGTGGCGGCCACGTCGACGCCGTAGGCCTGCAGGACGCCGAGGGCGACGCACAGGTTGGCCTCGTTGTGGGAGCCGAGCAGGCGCAGGGCGGTGCGGGGGAAGAGCGGGGTGCCGCCGAGCCTGAACCCGCCGCCGGCCAGGTGGAACGAGTCGGGGCCGCCGACGACGTGCAGCGGCAGGTCCGTGAAGCGGCGGGCCAGCTCCGACAGGACGGACGCGGAGCCGGCGTGCACCACGACCGCGGACGGGCCGTTGGCGACGAGGTTGAGCTTGACCCGGTAGTACTCGTCCTCGCCGCCGGTCCAGTCGAGGTGCTCCGGGAACAGCGACGTGACGGCCGCGACGCGGGGCGAGTCGTCGAGGTCGGCGCACTGGTACGCCGAGAGCTCCAGCACATAGGCGGGCGCGGGCGGCAGGTCCAGCACCGGGATGCCGATGTTGCCGCCGAGCTCGTTGGGCGCGCCGGCGGCGGCCAGCAGATGGCTGACGAGGCTGCTCGTGGTGCTCTTGCCCTTGCTGCCGGTGACGCCGATGGTCACGTCGCGGTGGGCGGCCATCCACAGGGCGGTGCCGCCGGTGACCCGGGTGCCGGCGGCGCGCAGCTGGACCATCCACGGGTGGGTCTGCGCGACGCCGGGCGAGCGGACGACGACGTCGGCGGCGCGCAGCGCGTCGAAGCCGGAGGGCCCGGCGTGCAGCGGTGCGAGCGCGGCGAGCTCCGGCGACCAGTCCTTGGTGAGGAAGTTCTGCCGGTCATCGACGGCGACCAGCGACGCGGGGCCGGCGGCGGCGATGGCGCGGACGGCGGCGACGCCCTCGCGGCCGGTGCCCCAGACGGCGACGCGCCGGTCGCGCAGGTCAGCGAGCTGCACCGAGACCCTCCAGGGCGGCGAGGTAGACCGGCGGGACCAGGTTGGGTCCGTCGCCGCGGAACGTGGCCTCGACCTCGGCGTCGGACGGCAGCCCCGCTCCCGCCCGCACCTCGGTGGTCAGCGCGGACACGATCAGGGTGTCCTTCCACTCGTCCTGCTCCGCGAGGAGGCGCAGCGCCACGAGGGACTCCTCGATCTCGCCCACGCACTCGAACGGCTTGTGCGCGGTGAGGCCCATCAGCTCTCGGTACCCCGGCAGCTGCGTCGGATCGGCGAAGATGTCGGTGCCGAAGATGCCGAGCAGGCGCTCGCGGCCGGTGAACGGGGCCATGGCGAGGAAGACGAACCGGCACTTGGGGCAGTGCCCGCACCACCGGTCGGTCGCGTCGCGCTGTTTGAACGCCGCGTTGCAGCTGGTCACGACCGCGTCGTAGGCGGTGAACTTCGCGAAGAGCGCCGCGATGTGCAGCTCCGACAGCCCGCGCAGCAGCGAGAAGTACGCCTCCTGCAGGCCGGCGTGCGCGAGCAGGGCGTCGCGCAGGTGTGCCTCGGCCGGCAGGCCCTTGGACCACTGGTGGTTGATGTCGCGGCCGAGCCAGCTGAGGTTGGGCACCGAGGCCGAGGACTCGTTGGACATGACGACCGGGCCGAGCCCGTGCATGAGTGAGGCGGCGACGGCGATCAGCGAGTTGATGGCCGTGACCGGGATGTGGCCGTTGTACGCGCCGGCGGCGTTCAGCTCCCGCATCCTCGGGTCGAGGGTGCGGCGGACGGTGCGGACGGGCTGCGGTGACACGGCCATGACGCTGCGGATGATCGGGTTGGGGTTGACCGCGAACAGCACCGGGTCGAGCCCCGCCCGCTGCAGCGCCTCCATCGTGACGATCGAGTCCTTGCCGCCGCCGACCGCCGCCAGGGGCGGGCCGGACGGCTCGTGGGTCTCCGCCGGCGGCTCGGCCCACGGGCCGGGGACGATCTCCAGGTCCAGCACGTAGTCGAGCTTGTTCTGGTACGCGAACTCGCCGAGGCCCTCGCGGAACAGCGCCGTCACCCACGCCCACGCCTTCTCGGCGACCGGGAACCCGAGCTCGACCTTCCGCGGCGCGGCGATCTTGTAGTACGACGTGGACGCCGCGACGTAGAGGAGGTCCAGGACCCGGTCGAGGGCCGGGTGGAGCACCGACGGCGGCCCGAAGTCGACGGTCTCGGTGAGCACGAGGTCACCGAGCGCATAGTGGAAGCGGGCGACACCGGTCGACGGGTCGAACTCCCGGCCGGGGAAGCGCAGCGCTTCGACGTTCACGCGGGGTCTCCTAGCTTTCGCGCCCGCGCCATCCACGGACCGGGCAATGGTATCTGCCGCGCACCGCCCGCCGGCCGGTCCGGTGCGTCGGGAACCCGCCTCCACAGCGTCACCCCGACTGTCACGGAAGGTGAGCGGGATCGCCCTCGATGGCGGAAGGACGTACGCTCTGGCCATGCGTACCCAGGGACGGGTTGTGGACTTGCCGGCGTCGCCGATGACGCAGTGTGAGTTCCGTGGGTGGCACCACCCGCCGGGACGCGCTGCGGTGCAGCTACAGGGCCGGCTCTGGGCAGCGGCGACGGGGTGACCCCGTCCCGAGACCTGCCCGATGGCCGGGCGAGTCGCGGCAACCCCGCCGCGCCGCCGCCGGACGCACAGACTTGGGGGCAACACAGCGTGGGACAGATGCACTACGGCGGTGAGCCGGGCAACCCGCCGGCGGGCAGGGCGAGCGTTCCGGGCCCGCCGCCGCAGGCCGGGCGCGCGAGCGTCCCGGGTCCGCTGCCTCAGGCGGGGCGCGCGAGCGTCCCGCCGCCGCCCGCGGAGCCGCCGACCGGGCGCGCCTCCGTGGGTGGGCCTGGCGGGGGG
The DNA here is from genome assembly GCF_040654975.1 of Dactylosporangium sp. NPDC050588. Lineage (NCBI taxonomy): Bacteria > Bacillati > Actinomycetota > Actinomycetes > Micromonosporales > Micromonosporaceae > Dactylosporangium > Dactylosporangium sp. NPDC050588. The sequence continues at coordinate 56,390 of NZ_JBFAJA010000080.1, forward strand.
CCGGTCCGGGCCGCCGCGCCGGTGACCGGGCCGGTCACCGGGTCGGCGTCGGTGCCGACGTCCGGGGCGGCGTTCGGCTCGGCGTCCGCGCGGGCCTCGGTGCCGTCGTCGGCGCGGATGGCGCCGCCGTCCGCCGCCGTCCCGGACGCCCCCGAAGGGCGGCCCTCCCCGGGTGCCCGCGCGAAGAAGCGGCGCCGGCGCAACATCCTCATCGCCGCGCTCGCCGCGTTCATCATGGTCACCGGCATCGGCATGGTGGCCGGCACCTACTACTTCGACCAGGTGGAGCTGCCGGAGAACCTCGCGCTGGAGCAGTCGACGTCGATCTACTACGCCGACGGGCCGCTGATGGCCCGCATCGGGCGCAACCGCACGCTCGTCAAGTTCGAGGACATCCCGAAGCACGTGCAGCAGGCCGTCGTCGCGGCGGAGGACAACACCTTCTACACCAACGACGGCGTCGACTACTGGGGCGTCGCCCGCGCCGCGTGGAACAACGTCACGGGCGGTGAGCTGCAGGGCGCCTCGACGATCAGCCAGCAGTACGCCCGTAAGTGGGCGACCCTCGAGGGCGTCACGTACGGCCGGAAGGTCCGCGAGGCGATCATCGCGACGAAGCTCAACCAGCAGTACACCAAAGACCAGATCATGACGATGTACCTCAACATCATCTACTTCGGCCGCGGCGCGGACGGCATCCAGGCGGCGGCGTACGCCTACTTCAACAAGCCCGTCAAGGAACTGACCGTCGCCGAGGGCATGGTGATCGCCGGGATCATCAAGAACCCGAACGGCGACAAGGAGAAGGGCAGCCCGTTCGACCCGACGGTCAACCAGGCCGAGGCACAGGGCCGCTTCGACTACATCCGCAAGCAGATGGTGGCCCTGAAGTTCATCCCCGAGACCGAGGCGCAGCAGCTGAAGCTGCCGACGCCCATCACGCAGGCGCAGAACCGGGCCAACAACGCCACCGCCAACACCGGCCTGAACAACCCCGAGGGCCTCGCGGTGCACCACGTGCTGCAGGAGGTCGCGGCGCTGACCGACCCGGCGACCGGGGGGCTGCTGTACGAGGACGTCGACCCGCAGGGCGCGAAGAACTTCGACAGGATCCGCAACGGCGGCCTGAAGATCGTCAGCACGCTCGACTCGCGCATCCAGAAGGTCGCGGTGCAGGAGGCGAGCACGCAGAGCAAAGACTCCAACATGTTCAACCAGCGGGACAACCTGCAGGCCGCCCTGGTCGCGGTCGAGCCCGGGACCGGCGCGGTCAAGGCCTACTACGGCGGCGACAAGGGCTCCGGCAACGACTACGCCGGCTACTACATGGATCCGGTGCTCGGCGACGGCAAGCCGAGCTGCTGCGGCGGCCACCCGCCGGGCTCGACCTTCAAGGTCTACACCCTCGCGACGGCGCTGATGGCCGGCTACACCATCGGCTCCTACTGGAACGGCGTGCCGCACGACATGGGCAGCCGCACCGCGGCGAACAAGAACCAGGTCAAGAACGCGACCGAGGGCACCATCCCGCACTGCAAGTCGGGCTCCGGCACGTGGTGCACCCTCGAGGAGATCACGGTCGACTCGCTCAACGTCCCGTTCTTCGAGATCGCGATGATGCTCGGCCCCGACAAGGTCATCGACACGGCGCGGGCCGCCGGACTCACCGGGATGTGGGCCACCGTCAAGGTCGACGGCAAGTTCGAGGCGCAGCGCCAGGACCTGCTCAAGCTCAAGGGCACGGACGTCGGCGGGAAGCTGTTCGACAACGAGGTCGGCTTCGGCCAGTACCCGATCACCGTCCTGGACCACGCCGGCGGCATGGCCACCTTCGCCGCCCGGGGCATGGCCGCGAAGACCCACTTCCTGAAGGAGGTGTGGCAGGGCGACAACCGCGTGTTCGCCGAGGTGCTCAAGCCGCAGCGGATCGCCGGGTTCACCGAGCAGATGGCCGACGACCTGACCACGGTCCTGCAGGGCGTGCCTGCGCACTACGGCCTGAAGGCTGCCCACGGCTACCAGCTCGCCGGCAAGACCGGCACCTGGCAGCTGGGCACCGGCACGGACAACGCGCACGCGTGGATGGCCGGTTACGTCCCGTACGACAAGTCGAAGAACTCCCCCGGCCTTGCCGCCGCCGTCTGGGTGGGCAACAAGGACAAGGAGATGCCCATCAAGTTCAAGAACGGCGAGAACATCATCGGCGGCAAGCTGCCGGGACCCGTCTGGCGGGACTTCCTCGACGGGGCGCTGACCGCGGTGAAGATGCCGAAGGTGTCGTTCCTGCCGTCGAAGGGCGTCGGCGACAAGGACGTCGGCACGGGCATCTCGCCCACCCCGAGCGCCCCGGTCGACCCGGCGAACCCGACGCCGAACCCCAACCCGAACCCGAGCCCCAGCGGGTCCGGGCCGAGCAAGAGCCCGAAGCCGAGCGCCAGCCCGAGCGCCAGCAAGAAGAACTGACCGGTCCTGACCGGTCCTGACCGGTCCTGACCGGCCCTTCCTCGAAAGGGCCGGTCAGGACCGCCAGGCGGCGATGATCGCCGCCGCGTCGTCGGCGACCTCGTCCGCCTCCAGGTCGTCGGTGTCCAGGACGGCGTCGGCGTGGGCGCGCAGGTCGCGCCGGGCGGTGAGGTAGGCGCCGAGCTGGTCCAGGCGCCACGCCTGCGGGTCGTCGTCGTCATCGTGCTCGACGCGGTCGATGAGCACCGGCGCGGACACGTCGAGCAGCAGGTGGCGCACCTCGTGACCGCGGGACCGCAGCCCGTCGAAGACCTCGGCGAGCACCGGGGCGCGGACCACGGTCATGGGCACGATGAGCGGGTCGGCGCCGCGGGTCTGCCACGCGGCGGCGGTGACCGTGGCCGAACGCCAGACCGGGAGGTCCTGGTAGTCGCCGGACTTGAGCCGCCCGACGGTGCGCTTGAGGACCCAGCCGATGCGCTCCGGATCGAACGCGCGTGCCTTCGGGTCCCGGCGGCACAACTCCTTCGTGAGGGTCGTCTTGCCGACGCCGAAGGGTCCATTGATCCAGACGATCACCGGTCCAGCCTTTCACGGGCCGGCGCCCCCGGGGGCTTCCATCCGGTTACGCCGCGCCGGGCTGCCAGGTTCTTCGCAGCGGGCGTCGAGCCCAATGGCAGGCGCGCGGGCGATAAATGAGGCATGAACATCTTGACCCTCCCCCAGCGCTCCGCTTCCGGCCTCGACCACGCCACCGTGCTGCTCGTCGCGGGCGGGGCGAGGTTCACGGACCTGACCCGGTACCTCCCCCACGACTGGACGGTGCTGCGCCGCACGACGGACGAGCCGGGCGGCCGGGACCCGGACATCGTGGTGCTCGACGACCCCGGCCCGAAGGCGGTGACCGCCGCGTGCCTGCGGCACCCGTCGTCGGCGATCGTGGTGGTGCTGAGCCCTTACAGCGACCACCAGGAGGTCGTCGACGTGCTCGAGGCGGGTGCGGACGCGTGTGTGCGTTCCAACACCACTGCCGTCGTCGCGGCACATGTCGAAGCCTGCCGGCGACGCCAGGCGGCATAGGGGTATTTGGCGTTTCCGACAACATATTCCAGAGAGCGCTTTCACGGGGTTTTACGATTGACAATGCGCTAGTCATGAGCCACTCTGAATCGTGTCTTGAGAGCGCTCTCAGGCCGATTGGCGGCCAGGGTGACCAGCCGATCGTCCAGGCGAAACGTGATCAGGGTGTAACCGGTGTGAGGGTGCGACGGGCGGCGGAGCGGCATGCTTCGTCGCCCGTCCTTTTTCTGCGCCATACCATCGGGCGACTTCAGTCATGATGGGTCCGGCAGACAGATATGGGGGAAAGCGCAGATGGTGATGTCGGGGCGGGATCGGCCCACGCTGGAGAACGTCGCGCAACGTGCCGGAGTCTCGCGGGCCACCGCCTCCCGCGTGGTCAACGGCTCGACCTCCGTCGCGCCGCACATTCGCGACAAGGTGCTCAACGCCGTCGACGCCCTCGGGTACGTGCCCAACCAGGCGGCCCGCAGCCTGGTGACCCAGCGGACCGACTCGATCGCCCTCGTCGCCTCGGAGACGACCAGCCGGGTGTTCTCCGACGACCCCTTCTTCGCCGCCGTCATCCGCGGCGTCAGCCTGGAGCTGGAGGCCGCCGACAAGCAGCTCGTGCTGATGATGGTCGGCCCGTCCGGCCCCAGCCACGACCGGGTCGAGCGCTACGCGACCGGTGGCCACGTCGACGGCGCGATCATCTTCTCCATGCACGGCGCGGACCCGCTGCCGGAGCGGCTCAGCCGCGCGGGCGTGCCGGTGGTCTGCAACGGCCGGCTGCTCACCCAGTCGCAGGTGCCCTATGTCGACGTCGACAACGAGGACGCGGCCCGCGCCGCGGTGCACCACCTGCTCGACACCGGCCGCCGCCGGGTGGCGACGATCGCCGGGCCGCAGGACATGAGTGCCGGCATCGACCGGCTCAAGGGGTACCGGTCCGCGATGCAGGACGCCAGCCGGCGCTCGATCGTCGCGGTCGGCGACTTCACCCGGCAGTCCGGCGCGCTCGCCATGAGCCAACTCCTCGCCGACGACCCGCAGCTCGACGCCGTCTTCGCCGCGTCCGACGCGATGGCCGACGGTGCCCTGCGCGCCCTGCGGCAGAACGGCCGCCGGGTGCCCGACGACGTGGCGGTCGTCGGGTTCGACGACATGGAGTTCGCCCGCGACACCGAGCCGCCGCTGACCACCGTCCGGCAGCCGATCACCGACATCGGGCGCACGGTCGCCCGGCAGGTGCTGCGGATGGCGGCCGGCGAGCAGATCGAGCCGGTGCTGCTGCTGCCGACGGAGCTCATCAAGCGCGAATCGGCTTGAGTGCGCCGCTTGCGGCGCATTGGGGGGCTCCGGGGGTGAGAATCCCCCCGGCGGGACCCGCCGCTTGCGGTGGGGCAGCCAGTAAGAGCTTGAGTGCGCCGCTTGCGGCGCATCGGAGGGCTCCGGGGGTGAGAATCCCTCGGCGGGACCCGCCGCTTGCGGTGGGCGGCCTGTAAGAGCCTGACGAGTTCATCGAGATAGGGCATTGTGGGACAGGTGAGACTCGCGACCTGGAACGTCAACTCGGTCAAGGCCCGGCTCCCCCGGCTGCTCGACTGGCTCGAGACCACCGGGCCTGACGTGCTCTGCCTGCAGGAGACGAAGGTCGGCGCGGACGGCTTCCCCACCGAGGAGGTCGCCGCGCTCGGCTACGCCGTCGCCGCGCACGGCGAGGGCCGCTGGAACGGGGTGGCCCTGCTGTCGCGGGTCGGCCTCGACGACGTGGTGCGGGGCTTCGAGGGCGACCCCGGCTGGGGCGGCGAGCCGACCGGCGAGGAGGGGCTGTTCGAGTCGCCCCGCATCGAGGCCCGGGCCGTCTCCGCGACCTGCGGCGGCGTGCGGGTCTGGTCGGTGTACGTGCCGAACGGCCGCACCCCCGAGTCGGCGCACTACACGTACAAGCTGCGCTGGCTCGACGTCCTGCGCTCCCACATGGTGGACGAGCTGACCCGGACGGACCGGCTCGTGGTGTGCGGGGACTTCAACGTCGCGCCGACCGACGCCGACGTGTTCGACCCCGCGGCGTTCGCCGGCGCCACGCACGTGACGGCGCCCGAGCGGGAGGCCCTGGCCGCGTTGCTCGCCGCCGGGCTGCGCGACGTGGTGCCCACGCCGATGAAGGGCCCGAACCCGTTCACATACTGGGACTACCGCGCCGGCATGTTCCATCAGGACAAAGGCATGCGGATCGATCTCTTCTACGCGAGTCCGGCGATCGCGGAGGCCGTCAAGACCGCCACCATCGACCGCGAGGCACGCAAGGGCAAGGGTCCGTCGGACCACGCGCCGATCGTGGTGGACATCGACGTTTGAACACGCTCCGTGACCAGTGACACCTGGCCGGACGGTACTGTTAAAAGTGAAACGATCAAGTAAAGTGGTGGCTGGCCCACGACCTCCTTTTGTGCGTGCTCCGGCCAAAGCGGAGCGTGATCACACCGTTACGATGAGCTGGTAATTCGCCCGATTCGGGGGTGTATGATCCAAAAGTCTTTGTGCTTGGATCACGCCTCCATCACGGCCCGGCGTGGACTTGGTTACAGGACGGGGGGTGACCCTTGACGATCGGCCGAACGGGAGACAGGGTTCCTCCAACGGAGGCGACACACCAAGTCGGCTTCGTGCACGCTCTGCCCGTGGACCGAACCTGCGGATAGGGCACCAGGAGTCCACGAAGACACAGCCGATCGGCTGCTGACGCCACGGGCCCCGGTCTGGCCGACGCGCGGTTCCATGCGACGGCCATTGCTGGCGGTTGCGCAAGGCGGGGCAAGCGGCCGGGGAGAGGGGCGCCACGCCCATGACTATGGGACCCGTCACGTCCAAGAGCGACGAGCAGGTGCCGAGTGTCGAAGAGGCGACCAGTACGCCGTCCGGTGTCCCCGCCAAGGCCATCGAGGGTAGGTCGCTCGGTCAGATCGCCTGGACCCGTCTGAAGCGTGACAAGCTCGCGCTGACCGGTGCCGGCGTCATCGTGTTCCTCGTGCTCGTCGCGATCTTCGCACCGCTGATCAACAAGGTGTGGGGACACCCGATCAACGAGTACCACCAGGACAAGATCAACCCCAACCTCGGCGGTATCCCCGAGCCCGGCACGTGGGGCGGCATCAGCAAGGAGTTCCTGCTGGGCGTCCAGCCGGTCACCGGCCGGGACATGTTCTCGCAGATCATCTACGGTGCCCGGGTCTCGCTGCTGGTCGCGCTGTCCGCCACGGTCGTCGCGGTGATCCTCGGCGTCGTCCTCGGCATCTGCGCCGGCTACTTCGGCGGCTTCATCGACAGCATGGTCAGCCGCCTGATGGACCTGATCCTGGCGTTCCCCTACCTGCTGTTCTCGATCGCGCTGATCTCCGTCGTGCCGGTCACGACCGCCTGGCGCATCGCGGTGGTCGTCGGCGTCATCTCGTTCTTCAGCTGGCCCTACATCGGCCGCATCGTCCGCGGGCAGACCCTCTCCCTGCGGGAACGGGAGTTCGTCGAGGCCGCCCGCAGCGTGGGTGCCGGGCCGACCCGGATCCTCTTCCGCGAGCTGCTGCCCAACCTGGTCGCACCGATCCTCGTCTACTCGACGCTCGTCATCCCGACGAACATCGTCTTCGAGGCGTCGCTGTCCTTCCTCGGCGTCGGCGTGCTGCCCCCCACTCCCTCGTGGGGCCGCCTGCTCTCCGACGCGGTGAACTACTACACCTACGACCCGGTGTACATGTTCGTGCCGGGCCTCGCGATCTTCATCATGGTGCTCGCCTTCAACCTGTTCGGCGACGGCCTGCGCGACGCGCTCGACCCCAAGGCCAACCGGTAACCCGTACCAGCGCTGCCACCTGCGTACCGACCCCGCCACCCCGTGCCCGGACCGGATTGCCGCACCTGGGATCCGTCCGTGCCGCCCCGATCTCCGCTCGCACAGCAGCACAGCTCGGACGGCCCGTCCCTCGGCGGGTCGTGCCAAACAAGGAGGGAAACCTAGTGAGAATGAGGACAGGGGCATTGGTGGCCGGTTCGGCTGCTGTCGCCCTGGTGTTGTCCGCCTGTGGGTCGGGCGGCGACGACAAGACGCCCAGCACGGGCTCCAGCACCGCGGGTGTGTCCGGCTTCAACGCCGCTACCAAGGGCGTCATCAACCCTTCTGACAAGAAGGGCGGCACGCTCAAGCTCGTCAACCACTCCGACCCGGACTCGTTCGACCCGGTCCGCGCGTACTACGCCTGGGTCTGGAACTTCCAGAAGGGTTACTACGTCCGGACCCTCCTCACCAACGCGTCGAAGCCGGGCGAAGACGGCCTGAAGCTCGAGGCCGACCTGGCCGAGAAGCTGCCGGAGATCACCGACGGCGGCAAGACGTACACCTTCAAGCTGAAGGACGGCGTCAAGTTCGAGGACGGCGCGCCGATCACCTCGAAGGACGTCAAGTACGGCATCGAGCGCGTCTTCGCGCAGGACGTGCTGTCCGGTGGCCCGACCTACATCATCGACGTGCTCGACCAGGGCCAGAAGTACCCCGGCCCGTACAAGGACACCGACCCCGACAAGCTGGGTCTGAAGTCCGTCGAGACCCCGGACGACAAGACGATCGTCTTCAAGCTGAAGGAGCCGCTGTCGGACTTCAGCTACCTGCTCGCCATGCCCGGCGCCGGCCCGGTCCAGAAGGCCAAGGACACCGGCGACAAGTACGGTGACAAGCCCGGCTCGACCGGCCCGTACAAGTTCCAGTCGTACGAGCCCGGCAAGAAGGCCGTCCTGGTCCGCAACGAGAACTGGGACGCCAAGACGGACCCGCTCCGCAAGGCGCTGCCGGACCAGATCGACCTCACCATCGGCACGGCCGTCGAGGAGATCGACAACCAGCTGCTGAGCGGCGACGTCGACATCGACACCGCGCAGACCGGTGTCCAGCAGGGTGCGCAGCCGAAGATCCTGCTTGACCCGACCAAGAAGGCCAACGCGGACACGCCGACCACCGGCTTCATCCGCTACTTCTCGATCAGCACCAAGGTCCCGCCGTTCGACAACATCCACTGCCGCAAGGCCGTGCAGTACGCGACCGACAAGGTCACGATGCAGACCGCGCGTGGTGGCGCCGAGGCCGGTGGCGACATCGCCATCAACATGCTCCCGCCGAACATCGCGGGTCACGACCCGGCGATGGACCTGTACAACACCAAGTCGGGCAAGCCGCAGATCGACAAGGCCAAGGAAGAGCTGGCCGCGTGTGGCAAGCCGAACGGCTTCGACACCGTCATCGCCACCCGTAACGCCGGCAAGGAGCCGAAGACG
>NZ_JBFAJA010000081.1:0-63775 GCF_040654975.1 Dactylosporangium sp. NPDC050588
CCTCGGACACGACAACAAAGCCATGTCACGGGGTCAATCAATTGGCACTGGCTTAACAAGCACCCTGTTGAGTTCTCAAACAACCAACACACACCGCAGACCCTGACCGCTATCCGGTCCCGATCTCCCGGGGCATTTTCCTTGCCGTTCTATCCTAGCATCTCCGTTTTGCGGTGTCAAGTCCGGCTCGCCGTACTTTGTCCCGTTTCGCGGACACACAACTGCTCTTCCGGTAACCCGGTCGAGTGTCGTATGGTTTCGGCAGGACGTCCGCTGCGGCTCGTGTGAGCGACCCGCGTGCCTCGTCCGTGTCCCTGCCGGGGTAAAACCTTACCCGCTCTGCGTCCCGCATCCAAATCGACCGTGTCGACTGGATGTCGTCCGCCTTACGGGCACGACCTTCGGCCGGTCACCCGGTCTCTGGCCGATCAAGCTTCCGGTAGGCCGTCCGACGCGTCTCGCGCGCCGCCCGTTTCCCTGCCGGTCATCTACATTACCCCGGCTTCCGATCTCCACCAAATCGATCACTCGCTTGGTGTGAAACGGGGCTCGGTCGTGCAGAGCGCCACCGGGCAGGTGCCCCGTGGCGCTCGCAAAAGCTACGTGGAGCGCGGCGACAGAGTCAAATCGCGCCGAGCTCGACGCCGGCGAACGTCCGCTTCCCCTTGCGCAGCACCAGCAGCCCGCCGGCGAGCGCACGGTCCGCGGCGACGACCTCCTCCGCGTCGCCCACCCGCTCGTTGTTCACGTACGCGCCGCCCTCCGCGACCGTCCTGCGTGCCTCGTTGCGGCTGCTCACGAGGCCCGCGGCGATGAAGAGGTCCGCCACGGACGTCCCGGGCGCCGCCCGTACCAAACCTGCCTCCGCCAACGCGGCGCGCAGTGTCGACGCGGAAAGGGTCGCGAGCTCGCCACGGCCGAAGAGCGCCTGCGACGCGGCGATCACCTGCTCGGTCTCGTGCGCCCCGTGCACGATCCGGGTGACCTCCTCGGCCAGCTTGCGCTGCCCCAGCCGGGCCGCGGGCCGGTCCGCCGTCTCCTTCTCCAGCACCTCGATCTCCTCCCTGGACAGGAACGTCAGGCGGCGCAACAGCCCGCCCACGATCGAGTCCTCGAGGTTCACGAGGTACTGGAACAGCGCGTACGGCGAGGTCATCGACGCATCCATCCACAGGCTTCCGCCGCCGGTGGACTTGCCGAGCTTCTCCCCCGCGCTGTTGGTCAGCAGCGGCGTCGCCAACAGGTGGACCGACTGCCCCTCGATCCGCCGGATGAGGTCGGTCCCGGCGGTCAGGTTGCCCCATTGGTCGCTGCCGCCCGTCTGCAGGCGGCACCCGTACCGGCGGAACAACTCCAAAAAGTCCATGCCTTGCAGGATCTGGTAGCTGAACTCCGTGTAGCTGATCCCCGCGTCGGAGTTGAGCCGCGCGCTGACGGCGTCCTTGGTCAGCATCTTGTTGACCCGGAAGTACTTGCCGATGTCGCGCAGGAAGTCGATCGCCGACATCGGCGCGGTCCAGTCCAGGTTGTTGACCATGGTCGCCGCGTTGTCGCCAGTGAAGTCCAGGTAGGGCTGGATCTGCCCGCGGATCTTGTCGACCCACTCCGCGACCTGGTCACGCGAGTGCAGCTGCCGCTCGGCGGTCGGCCGCGGGTCGCCGATGAGGCCGGTGGCGCCGCCGACCAGGGCGAGGGGACGATGGCCGGCCAGCTGGAGGCGGCGCATCGTCAGCACCTGGAGCAGGTGCCCGATGTGCAGGCTCGGCGCGGTGGGGTCGAAGCCGCAGTAATAGGTCAGCGGCCCCTTCGCCATCTCGGCGCGCAACTCGTCGAGGTCCGTCGAGAGCGCGATCAGGCCCCGCCACTGCAGATCATCAAGCACATCGGTCACGTCGCGATTCTCGCACCCGCCCCCGGACGCCTCCCACCGCATTGTCGGCGGCGTCGACCCCTCGCTGATGGGGAAGAACTGTCGGTGGGGGTCGCTAGTGTGGTTGGCATGGCGGTTGTGAAGATCAACGCGATCGAGGTTCCTGAAGGTGCGGGCCCTGAGCTGGAGCGCCGGTTCGGTGCGCGGCACGGTGCCGTGGAGGGGTCGAAGGGGTTCCTGGGCTTCGAGCTGCTGCGCCCGGTGGCCGGCGAGACCCGCTATTTCGTCTACACACGGTGGGAGACCGAGGAGGACTTCCAGGCGTGGGTGAAGGGCCCCGCGATGGAGGCGCACTCGGGTGAGCGGGCCAAGCCCGTGGCGTCCGGGGCGAGCCTGCTGGAGTTCGAGGTCGTGCAGAGCACCGGCCCGGCACCGGCAGCCGAGGGCTGACCTGTGGAGCGCTTCGTCCTGTTCCCCGGCCGACACCACCTGCTGACCAGGTTCCAGGCCGGTTACCTGCGCGAGCTCGCCGCCCCGACGGATGAGGACGGGCGCACGGTCGTGTGGGCGGTGACGAGCGCCAACCATCAGAACACCAAACGCAACCCCGTCGGCTATGACCGGCGGCAGGCGGCGATCGAGCGGTTCAGCGTCCAGGAGGGGCTGCGGTCCCTCGTCGTGCCGGTGTTCGACACCGCGCACACCGACCGGTTCGCCGAGGTCACCCTCAAGAGCGTCGAGTCCGTGCTCGGCCGCACCCTGACGCCGCACGACACCGTGGTGGCGTGCTCGACACCCGAGGTAGCGGCGATGTATGCCGAGCTCGGTTTCGCGATCGCCGGCGTCGAGGCCGAGCGGGACCCGGTGCCCGACCGGCCGTGGGACGTGCTGCTGCGGCTCGCCACCGGCGACCCCACGTGGCGGGAGCTGGCGCACCCCGCGACGCTCGACGTCTTCGACCGGTATCGGCTCGGTGAGCAGGTCGCCCAGGTCGTCAACGATCCGGTCGTCGGCGAGGAGGGCGGCCTCACCACGACCCGTGACTACCGCACCTATGCCGAGGCGTTCGAGGCGAGCGCCGAGCGCAAGTGGGACCTGGTCCGCCGGCACGTGCGGCCCGGCAGGATCGTCGACGTCGGCTGCGGCGCCGGCGCGGTCCTCGCCCTCGCCGACCGGGAGCCTGCGCTGCGCGAGAGCGACCTCATCGGCGTCGAGGTCGCCCGTCACCTGTTCGAAGAATGCATGCACCGCAAGGCGCAGGGCTGGTTCACCAACCCCAACGTCTACTTCTACTGCCGCAACGTGCTGGGCGGGGCCGTCTTCGCGCCCCGGTCGGTCGACACGACGCTGACGTTCGCGCTGACGCACGAGATCTGGTCCTACGGGCAGCGGATGGACTCGCTGCGCCGCTTCGTCCAGGCCATCTACGACCACACGGTCCCCGGCGGCGTCTGGATCAACTCCGACGTGTCCGGCCCCGACAACCGCGACCTGCGGGTGCGGCTCGCACTGCAGGGCGCTGCCGGCGGTCCGCTCGTCGACCTGGGCGACCTGACCCGCGAGGAGATCGCCGCGCACGTCGAAGGGCTGCCGACCAGGGCGCGGCTGGACCGGTTCGCCGCCGACTTCCACTTCCCGTTACCGTTCGACGCCCGGCCCGACGGCACCGTCGACATCGCCCTCGGCGACGCGATGGAGTTCCTCACCCACAAGGACTATCCCGACAACTGGCTGTCCGAGGCGCACGAGCAGTTCTGCGGGCTGGAGTTCGCCGACTGGAAGGCGCTGCTGACCGACGTGGGCTTCGAGGTCGACGCCGCGTCGCACTCGTGGCGCAACGACTGGATCGTCGAGCACCGGCTCGCCCCGGTCGCGGCGCTCTCGGACCAGGACGGGACGCCGCTGCCGTGGCCCGACACGCACGTCCTGCTGGTGGCCCGCCGGCCGCTCAACACCTGACCCGCCGGACGGGCCGTTCGACCATTGAACCGGCGGTTGCGGGGTATCGGGCCCAGCGGCCGCGCAGCACGTACACCACCATCGGAGGGGCACCCGTGAAAGCGTTGCGGTATTCCGAATACGGGCCGTCGAGCGTCCTGCACGTCGTCGACGTCGACCCGCCGCAGCCCGGGCCGGGGCAGGTCAGGATCGCGGTGCGGGCGGTGGGCATCAACCCGTTCGACTGGAAGGTCCGCAGCGGCCTGTTCGGCGACACGACACCGACCCGGCTGCCGGTGATCCCGCACGGCGACGTGTCGGGTGTCGTCGACGCCGTCGGCCCCGAGGCGGACGCGCAGGTCGGCGACGAGGTCTTCGGGCTCGCTGCCGGTGGCGGCGCCGCCGAGCACGCCGTCATGAAGCTGTGGGTGGCCAAGCCGGCGGCGATGTCGTTCGAGGAGGCGGCCGGGCTGCCCGGTGTCGTCGAGTCGGCGGGCCGCGCGCTCGCGCTGCTCGGTCTCGAGAAGGGGCAGACGCTGGTCGTCAACGGCGCCGCCGGTGGCGTCGGTATCGCCGCGACCCAGCTCGCGGTCGCCCGCGGGGCCGCGGTCATCGGCACCGCCAGCGAGCGCAACCACGAGTTCCTGCGCTCGATCGGCGCCATTCCCGTCACGTACGGCGAAGGCATGCCCGACCGCATCCGCGCCGCCGCGCCGCAGGGCGTGGACGTCGCCCTCGACACCGCGGGGCGCGGCGCGGTCGCGCAACTGATCACGCTGACGCCCGCGCCGTCCGACGTGGTCAGCCTCGTGGACTTCGACGCACCGACGCTCGGCGCCCGGGTCACGGACGGCTCGGAGGGCCGCGCCTGGCACACCCTGGAGGAGGCCGCCGACCTGTACCGCCAGGGTCGCTTCACGATGCCGGTCGAGCGGGTGTTCCCGCTGTCGGAGGCCGCCGCCGCCCACGACCTGAGCCAGTCCGGCCACGTCCGCGGGAAGGTGATCCTGGTCCCTTGACCGAACCCGCTCGGCGCGGCAGGTGCCCCGGCCGGCCGGCGCTGCCCACCGGGCACTCCGACTGTGCCGTCCGTCCGCTCGTGAGCACCACCAACCGCTCCGCATGCGCCGCGGTGCCGGCCGCGCCGGGCCGGTTGCTCAAGGCTGCACCGGGCCCGCTGGAGCGGTTGCTCAAAGGCTGCACCGGGCCGCCCGACCGGTTGGTCGAGGCTGTACCGGGTCGGTTGGTCGAGTCGAGCCAGGTCGCCGGTCCGGTTGGTCGAGGCGAGCCGGGTCGGGACGGTTGCTTGAGGGCGAGCCGAAGGGGTGAGCCGCGCCGGCGGTGGCTGATTGCGGCGACATCGGCCGGGTGGCCGGCGGCGCTTCTTGTTGTCCGTGGGTGGGTGCGATCCGCAGCCACATCGTGAACCGCTCCGTGGGAGGTGGTCCGGCCGGTGGACGCCGGCACCGCTCCCCAACGCGCCCGGAGTCACCGTGCGGCGTACAGACCGCGAGACGACGATGCGGCAGCTCGGGCGCGGTTCACGTCTGTGACGGGTCAGACGCCGGGAGGATCAAGCCGGGGATCTTGGCTGGAGCACCGGAATCCAGGGGCCCGGGGGAGAGAAACTTGACCAGAGTCAAGTCGATGTTGCGGCGCGTCACAGCGGCAGAAAGCTCGACCGCGGACCGAACGCCCCAGGCCGCCGCCACGGACGCGGCGGGTCAGGCGTCCGGGAGGTCGACCGGGGACGGGTCGGGGCGTTTCGGGAAGCGGTCGTCGCCGGAGGACTTGCCGCGCAGGTGACGGCCGAGCCAGGGCAGCAGGTGGCGGCGGCCCCAGGCGAGCTCCGCCCGGACCACCTCGTGCCGGCGGCGCGGCGGAGGGGACGGCAGCGGCGAGGTCCACGTCTCGTCGGTGCCGGGCAGGCCGGCGGCGTGGGCGAGGGCGGCGGCGATGCGTTCGTGGCCGGCGCTGTTGGCGTGCAGGCGGTCGTCGCTCCACAGCCGCGGGTCGGACGCGACCGGGTACGCGCCGAGGTCCAGCAGGATCGCCCCGCTGGCGGCGCACGCGTCGCGGATCGCGGTGTTGAGGGCGAGGACCCGGCCGCGCAGCGGCTTCGCGATCGGCATGACCGGGGCGGGGTCGGGCAGCGTGAACGTGATGACCGTGGCGCCGCCGCCGATCAGGGCCTGCTGCATGGCGAGGAGGTCACCGGCGACGGCGGCGACGTCGAAGGAGCCGCGCAGGATGTCGTTCATGCCGGCGACGACGGTGGCGAGGTCGGGCGCGAGGTCGAGGGCCGGCTGGAGCTGCTCGGCGCGGATGCGGGCGGTGGTGCGGCCGCGGATGGCCAGGTTCGCGTACTCGAGCCGGTGGCCGGGTTGTGCGCGGGCGACGTGCGTGGCGAAGCGGTCCGCCCAGCCCCGGTAGCCGCCGGCGCCGTCCGGGTCGTCCATGCCTTCGGTGGTGCTGTCCCCGATCGCCACGTACCGGTGGAACATCACGCGCTCCTGCTGGCGTACTGCTCGCGGGCGTCGAGCACCGCCGGGAGGTGTTCGGCGGCCCAGGCCCGGCAGGCGGCCATCGCGGGGAACAGCGTCCGCCCGAGCGGCGTCAGCGCGTACTCGACGCGCGGCGGCACCTCGTCGTATGCGGTACGGGTGATCATGCCGTCGCGTTCGAGAGCACGGAGGGTCTCGGCGAGCACCTTCGCGGAGACGCGGTGCATCGGCACGCGCAGCTCGGAGAAGCGGCGCGGCCCGTCCTCGAGGCAGACGAGGACCATCCCGGCCCACTTGTCGCCGATCTGGAACGGCGTGGCGTTCGACGGGCACGCGGGGTCGAACAGGTCGCGCGGCAGTGGCTCGCTCACGCAGCCGAACGTAGCGCACGCCTCGGTTACGTTGCAGTTACCGAGGTCTCCCGCCCTATGGTCGCCGGCATGACCTCATTGGTGGTGTTCGGAGCGGGTGGGCGGGCAGGCCGGCGGATCACGGCGGCGGCGCGGGATCGAGGGCTGCGGGTGACGCCGGTCGTGCGGGATCCGGCACGGCACCCGGACGTCGCGGGCGCGGTCGCCGGCGACGTCACGGACGCGGACGCGGTGGCGGCCGTCGCCGCGGGGCACGACGTCGCGGTCAGCGCCGTCTACACGGCCGACATCGACCCCACGGACCTGTACGGCGCCGGCACCCGCTCCCTCCTGGACGGCCTCACCCGGGCCGGCACGAAGCGGCTGCTGGTGGTGGGGCTGGCGACGACCCTCGACGGTCCGGACGGTGTGAAGTTGTACGAGGCGGCATCGTTCCCCGACGCCTACCGCCCGTTCTCGCTGGGCCGGGTGGCCGAGCTGTCCGCGCTGCGCGAGGGCTCCCTGGACTGGGTGGTGTTCACGCCGACGATGGAACTGGTCGACACCCCCGGCACCGGCGCATACGAGGTCACCACCGACGGCCGTGTCGCGGAAGGCACGACGACCTACGCGGACCTGGCCACGGCCATCCTCGACGAGGTGACCTCCCCGGCCCACCACCGCACCCAGCTCACCATCCGGACCCGAACCACCCCCTGACCCGGCACCGGCCGGCCCGCCCGCATCCCGCGGGCAGGGCTGCGCCGGCGGTCAGGTCGGGCGACCACGACGGCTCACGCCTGAGCGAAGGCCTCGAACCGTTCGGCGACGCCGGCGAGGTCGTCCTGCACCGTCTCGCCCCGCTCCTCGCCCACGACGGTCTCCAGCTTCCAGCTTCGCCGGCCCGGCACGTACGTGACGCGGATCGACGACCCGTCCTCCCGCCACAGCACGGCGGACCGGTTGTCCGCGTCGAGCCGGCCGAGGAAGTCGCGGATGTCGTCACCGGTCGGGTGGTGCGCGAGCGAGCCGTCCTCGCTCGAGAGCCGGGGCACCGGCACCCTCAGCAGCCTGCGCGGCTGCCACAGCGCCGCGGGCTGGTGCCGGCCGGGGCGCTGGAAGCAGAGCAGCTCGCACTCGTCCGCCACCCGGTGCACGAGGTCGAGCGCGGCCTCCGGCGTCTCCGGCTGCAGGCTGAGCAGCACGTGCGTGTCGGTCGCGACGACCGGACCGGCCCACCACGCGGCGTCGACGCCGGCCAGCACCTCGCGGTGAAACTTCTCGATCCCGGGGTCCGCCGCGGCCCATCCGGTGTCGCCGCGCCGCAGCGCCTCGAAGCGGTCGACGCCCTGCTCAACGGTGATCGGCCGGGCCTCGAACCAGACACCGACCTCGATCAGCTCTGCCATGGAAGACCACCGTACGGAAGCGCCAGAAACCGGCGCAACTCAGCCACGCAGAGTCTCCGGTCGATCACCCGGTCGTTCGTCTCCCGAGCCCGGCCCGGCGGCGGTCCGCAGTGCGATCAGGTCGGCGAGTCCGGCCGCGTCCGGCGTGGCGAACGGCAGCACCCCGCCGTCGCGCAGCACCACCTCGATGACGTCGAATGGCAGTACACCCACCTTGCCCCAGTCGGTCACCCTGGTCGGCCGGGCCTGCCGTACCGACGCGATGTCCACCCACGAGACGAGGATCGGCGCCCGGCCCGGACGGCAGCCCTCCGCCCGGTGCCCGGCCACGCCCTCGCGCAGCCGTGACCGGCGCACCTCGACCAGGAGCCCGAGCGGCTGCGGGGTGAGGCGCACCGGCACACCCGCGCCGAACAGGAACGCCGCGCCGACGCCGACCTCCCACAGCCCGACGGCGCTGTCCAGCGCCAGGTGCCCGGCCCACACCTGCGCCCCGCCCGCATGCGCCGCCCGCTGCCGGTGACGGCGCCACCACTGTCCGGCCAGCACCGGCGTGACCATGCCGGCGCACACGATGGCGAACAGCGCGATCGCCTTCCACAATCCGGCGAGCAGCAACACCACCGGGACCGCCAGGGCGAGGGCGGCCCACCGCGGACGCCCCCGGTCCCCCACCCCGCCATGGTGACGCACTCCGGACCCGTCCCGGCCTCGGCGAACGCTCCCGCCCCGGCCACCTCACGTCAAATACCGCCCGGGGTTTGTGCTCCGGCAGGCGGGGCGTGAGGATGGACCATGCTTTCGACCCGGGTCACCCTGCCGGCGGCACCGCCCAGCACCGCGTCGACGCCCCCGCCGGCGCGGGACGTGACCGGGGTCCGGCGGGTGAGGCTCGTGCTCGGCGCCGTGGTCGCGGGCATCGCGCTGCTCGTCCTTACCGGGTGCGGGTCCGAGGACCCGGGCGCCGCGCAGACCGCCCAGCCCGCCCGGACGGGCAGCGGCACCGTGGACAGCGCCTCGGCGGGACTCTCCACGCCCTCCGCGGCGGCCAGCCCGTCCCCGTCGGGCGCGGCCACGGTCGCGGTGCCGGCCGGGGTGACGGCGGGGATCGTGATCTTCGACCGGCAGCAGGGGGCGTTCGTTGTACAGCAGAAGGCGAGCTGGCGGTTCAGGTCGGCGTCACTGGTGAAGCTGCTGATCGCGCTGGACTACTTCTGGGACAAGGGTCCGTCGTACACCGTGCCGGCGGCCGACAAGCCGAAGCTCGACGTGATGCTGCGCAGCAGCGACGACAGCGCGGCGACGGGGCTGTGGAAGGCCAACGGGCAGCGGGAGATCGTGACCCGGATGGTGCAGCGGCTCGGGCTGCGGGACACCGCGCCGCCGCCGGTGAGCCAGCCGGGCTACTGGGGGTACACCGCCGTGAGCGCGGGCGACCTGGTGCGCGTCTACCAGTTCATCCTCGACAAGGCGCCGGCGCCGGTGCGCGACTACATCATGGGCAACCTGCACGCGTCGACGAAGTGCGGCACCGACAAGTACGACCAGTCGTTCGGCATCCCGAGCACGTTCCGCAAGCCGTGGTCGGCGAAGCAGGGATGGTCCGGTTTCGGTGACAACCCGGCCACGCCGTGCGCCGCGCCGGCCGCGTATCAGCCCTCCGCGCCGGGGCAGTTCGTCGGTGTCGCAGCGCCGCCGAACGCGCCGGACATGAGCGGCGAGGTGCTGCACACGACGGGGACGGTCGGCGACGGCGACCGGTACATCGTCGCGGTGCTGTCCGTGCACCCGAACGGCACCCAGTTCGCGAAGGCGGCGACGACCCTGACCAAGCTGACCCAGTCGCTGCCCCTGCCGGCCGCGGTGAAAAATTCCTGAGAGACGTGTAGAGCACCGCGCGGCGGCTCCGACCAGTCGGTGCGAGCACCCGACGACAAAGGAGCGTTCCCGTGAAGTACCTGCTGCTGATCCACATGAACCCGGACGTCTGGGCGACGCTGACGCAGGCGGACGTCGACGAGGTGATGGCCGGGCACGAGCGGTTCATCGCCACGATCACCGAATCGGGTGAGATGGTGAGCACCCACGCCCTGGCCGACCCGAAGGACAGCGCGGTGGTCCGGATCAGGGCCGGCGCGGAGACGGTGACCGACGGGCCGTACGTGGAGGCCAAGGAGTTCCTCGCCGGCTTCTACCTGGTCGAGTGCGAGTCGAAGGAGCGGGCGGTGGAGCTCGCCGCGATGATCCCCGACGCGAAGTGGAACGCCATCGAGGTGCGCCCGATCGTGTTCAGTCAGTAGTCACATCATCCACCGGCCGTCACGGCGGCGATTCTTGTCGGTCGCCGCTCGTAGAATCGCCGCGTGGACAGCACCGTGGGGGTTGAGACGGCCGGGCCGGCGATCGAGGTCCTGCGCCGGGTGTTCGGTTATGACACGTTCCGGGGCAGCCAGCAGGAGATCATCGAGCACGTCATCGGCGGTGGCGACGCGCTCGTGCTGATGCCGACCGGCGGCGGCAAGTCGCTGTGCTATCAGATCCCGGCGCTGGTCCGCGAGGGCACGGCGGTGGTGATCTCGCCGCTGATCGCGCTGATGCAGGACCAGGTCGACGCGCTGACGGCGCTGGGTGTGCGGGCCGGGTTCGTCAACTCGACGCTCGACTTCGACAGCCGCCGGGCGGTCGAGGCCGCGTTCGTCGGCGGCGAGCTCGACCTGCTGTATCTCGCGCCGGAGGCCCTCGCGTCCCCGCAGACGATGCGGCTGCTGGAGCGCGGGAAGATCGGCCTGTTCGCGATCGACGAGGCGCACTGCGTGTCGCAGTGGGGGCATGACTTCCGGCCCGACTACCTCAACCTGTCGGTGCTGCACGAGCGGTGGCCCGACGTGCCGCGGATCGCGCTGACGGCGACCGCGACGACGGCCACCCACAAGGAGATCGCCACCCGGCTGGGGCTGACCGGGGCGCGGCACTTCGTGTCGAGCTTCGACCGGCCCAACATCCAGTATCGGATCGTGCCGAAGCAGGAGCCGCGGCGGCAGCTGCTGGAGCTGCTGCGCACCGAGCACCGCGACGACGCCGGCATCGTCTACTGCCTGTCCCGCGCCAGCGTGGAGAAGATCGCCGAGTTCCTGAAGGACAACGGCATCCCGGCGCTGCCCTACCACGCGGGGCTCGACGCGCGGACCCGCGCCGACAACCAGGCCCGGTTCCTGCGGGAGGACGGTCTGGTCATGGTCGCGACGATCGCGTTCGGGATGGGCATCGACAAGCCCGACGTGCGGTTCGTCGCGCACCTGGACCTGCCGAAGTCGGTGGAGGGCTATTACCAGGAGACGGGCCGGGCCGGGCGGGACGGCCTGCCGTCCAACGCGTGGCTGGCCTATGGCCTGCAGGACGTCGTCCAGCAACGCAAGATGATCGAAGGCTCGGAGGGCGACGCGGCGCACCGGCGGGGGCTGGGCCGGCACCTCGACGCGATGCTGGCGCTGTGCGAGACGGTCGAGTGCCGGCGGGTGCAGCTGCTGGCCTATTTCGGGCAGCAGAGCCAGCCGTGCGGCAACTGCGACACGTGCCTGAGCCCGCCCGAGTCATGGGACGGCACGGTGCCGGCGCAGAAGCTGCTGTCGACGGTGTACCGGCTGCAGAAGGAGCGCAACCAGAAGTTCGGCGCCGGGCAGTGCATCGACATCCTGCTCGGCAAGAAGACCGACAAGGTCGTGCAGTGGCACCACGACGAGCTGACCGTGTTCGGGGTCGGCGCCGACCTGCGCGAGGCGGAGTGGCGAGCGGTGGTGCGGCAGCTGCTCGCGCAGGGCCTGCTCGCGGTCGAGGGTGACTACGGCACGCTGGTGCTCACCGACGACAGCGCGGAGGTGCTCGGCCGGCGGCGGCAGGTGATGCTGCGCCGGGAGCCGGAGCGGCCCGTGTCGGCGGCGAAGGTCGCCAAGCAGCGAGGCGCGGCCGCGGCGACGGAGCTGCCGGCGCAGGCGGCGCCGCTGTTCGAGCGGCTGCGTGCGTGGCGTTCGGCGACGGCGAAGGAGCAGAGCGTCCCGGCGTATGTCATCTTCCACGACGCGACGCTGCGGCAGATCGCCACGGAGGCCCCGGCGACGCTGGCGCAGCTGTCGACGATCAGCGGTGTCGGGGAGAACAAGCTCGCCAAGTTCGGCCAGCAGATCCTCGACGCCATCCGCGAGCCGGACCCGTCGTGATCGGCGCTGCGGCCCGCGTCTCCCCGCGGACGACACCCGATCTGCTGCGGGGAGGTGCGGTGGCGGACCGGCGGGCGGACCGGCGGTGGCTCGCCACGCGGGACCAGGTGGTGGCCCGATGCGCGTGTGATGCCGCCGGCCTGACATGGGGCTGAGGCCGCCGCGAGACCACCGGGAGGAGCGTTTCCCGCTGGTCTGCTCCCGCTGGTCTGCTCCCGCTGGTCAGCTCCCGCTGGTCTGCTCCCGCTGGTCTGCGGTCGCCCGGAGCGATGCCGATGCCCGCGCGGCACGCGGTCCAGCGGCACGCGGGTCGGTGACATACGGGTCGGTGACACGCGGGTCGGTGACATACGGGTCGGTGACACGCGGGTCGGTGACATACGGGTCGGTGACACGCGGGTCGGGCCTTTATGCGGTCGGCGCCACGCAGTCAGGCTTCATGCGGCCCAGCGCCATGTGGTCGGACGTCATACGGTCTAGTGTCATACGGTCATAAGTCATAAGGCCAGGTGCCATGCCGTCCAGCACCGTGCCGTCCAGCACGCACGCGATCGGGCGCCGCACACGATCGGACAAAACACACGGTCCAGCGCACGCTGTCCACACGATCCAGCGTCCACACGATCCAGCGTCCATGCGGTCCAGCGCACATGGTCCGTCGCGGGCACGGTCAGCGCGCACAATCCAGCGGCCACACGGTCTGGCGTGCACGGTTCAGCACGCGTACGCAGTCGGCACGTGCACGGTCCAGCGCCGCACACGGTCTGGCGTGCACGGTTCAGCACGCGCACGCAGTCGGCACGTGCACGGTCCAGCGCCCCACACGGTCCAGCGCGCACGCAGTCAGCACGCGCACAGTCCAGCGCCTCACACGGTCCGGCACGTGCACGGTCCAGCGCCCCGCACGGTCCGGCACGCACGTGGTTCAGCGCGCAGGGCGGCGGCCGCTCGGGTGAGCGCGCACGCGGGCCGGTGCGCGCAGGGCAGCGCGCACGGTCCGGCGTGTGTGTCGCGGTGGTTGGCGTCAGACGGCGCGGACGGGGCGGGGGCGGCGTTCGGGCAGTGTGGGGACGACCGAGCCGTCGACGAAGATGCCGTGCCACAGGCAGAACGTCAGCAGGATCCACAGTTTGCGGGCGTTGTCGGCGTCGCCGCGTTCGTGCTGGGTGAGCAGCTCGTGGGCGTACTTGAGGTCGATCAGGTGGCCGGCGCCCGACGTGGACAGGACGTGGTGGGCCCATTCCGCGAGCTCCGTGCGCAGCCAGCGCCGGGCCGGGGTCGGGAAGCCGAGCTTCGGACGGTCGGTGATGAAGTCAGGCACGATGCCCGCGAGGGCCCGGCGCAGCGCGTACTTGGTGGTGCGGCCGCGGGGTGGCACCTTCAGGCGATCGGGCAGCCGGGACAGGACCTCGAACACGCCCTTGTCCAGGAACGGCACGCGCAGCTCCAGCGAGTGTGCCATCGACATCCGGTCGGCCTTGGTCAGGATGTCGCCGGGCAGCCACGTGTTGATGTCGATGTGCTGCATGGTGGTGACGTCGTCGAGGTCCGCGGCCTCGGCGTAGAGCGCCGCGGTCACGTGCGGGTGGCCCACCCCCGGGCCGCCCAGGAGGATCCGGGCCTTCTCCTCGTCGCCGAGGACGCGGGCGTTGCCGAAGTACCGTGTCTCGATCGGCGTCGTGGCCCGCAGCAGGTAGCTCTTGCCCTTGACACCGTCGGGGACCGCACGGGCCAGGGCCCGTAGGCCGCGCTGGATCGGTGCGCCGAGGCGGCGCACCGGTGCGAGGGAACGCGGCTCCCCGTAGATGGTGTAGCCGCCGGCGAGCTCGTCCGCGCCCTCGCCCGACAGCACCACGGTGACGTGTTCGGCCGCCGTCTGCGCCAGGAAGTACAGCGGGACGATCGACGGGTCGGCGACCGGATCTCCCAGGTGCCAGATGATGCGCGGCAGCGCCACCATCACCTGCTCGGGGTTGACGATGGTGGGCACCAGGTCGACGCCGAGGTGCCGGGCGGACTGCTCGGCCACGTCGAGCTCGGAGTACGCGGTGGCGGTGTCGAAGCCGGCCGTGAAGGCGCGCAGGCGGGGGTGGACCTCGGCGGCGAGCGCGACGATGGCGGTCGAGTCGATCCCGCTGGACAGGAACGCGCCGACCGGGACGTCCGCCCGCAGGTGGCATCGCACGCTCTCCCGCAGCGCGTCGCGCAGTTCGTCCACAATGGACTGCTCGGTGACCGCCGGATCCGGCCGGAACTTCGGCCGGTTGAGACGCCGGACCACCGGCGGGTAGCCGAGGGCGCGGGTGAGCAGCCCGCCGCTGGGCAGCCGCGCGATGTGCCGGTGCAGGGTGTACGGCTCGGGCACGTACTGCATCGTCAGGTAGAGCGACAGCGCGGTCTGGTCGAGCTCGCCGCCGGCGACCCCCAGCAGCGGCGCCTTCTCGCTCGACAGCCACAATCCGTCGACGGTCGGCAGGTAGTACAGCGGCTTGATCCCGAACTGGTCCCGCGCCGCGTGCACCGTCTCGGTGGCCTCGTCCCAGAGGGCGAACGCGAACATGCCGCGGAGCCGGCCGAGCGCGGCCTCGCCCCAGTAGTGATAGGCGGCGGCGACCACCTCGCTGTCCCCGCCCGTGGCGAACTCCGCGCCGTGCACGCGGATCAGTTCCTCGCGCAGTGCCTCGAAGTTGTAGATCTCGCCGTTGAAGACCAGCGTCCACCGGCCCGCGTCCGGCCCGCTCGGCGGGTACCGCAACGGCTGCCGGCTGCCTTGCACGTCGATGATGGCGAGCCGTTTGAAACCGGCCGCCACGCCTTGTCCGGCCTTCTCCAGGGCCATGTCGTCGGGGCCGCGGTGGTCGAGCAACTCGAGTTGCCGTTCCACCAGTCCGAGGGTCTCTGGGGAGATGGCGAAGTCCCCCACGTACATCAGGAAGCCGCACATGGCGTCGTTTCCCTTCGGTCGCCTCGCGTGGCAGCGGTGTCGGGCCGCGGACCGCTCTGTCGGCGGTCGCCCGTGAGCCGTCGCCGGTGAGCTCCCGCCGGCACCGGCTGAGCCCCCGCTCGAACGGCCACAGTGCGCCGCGCGATCCAGCCGAACAGAGGCTGCCGGGTCCGGGCGCCCGATTGCCCGGCCGTCATCCGATCCCTCCTCACCAGGGGGATCGCCGGCCCGCGGAGGGGTGAACCCCGCCCCGGGGTGACCATCGGGGCGGGCGGGCGCCCCCGCCGTTTGGCCCCGCACCCCCCGGGTAGCGGCGCGCCGGTCACATCGGTCCACGTCGGATCGGCGGCTAGCGAACCACCCGTTGTCTCCTGGGGAGAAGCCAATGCGCCTCGTCCGCGCCCGAAGCCGACCCGCGCACAGCGCCAGCGGCCGCCGTGCGAAAGCCGGGGCGCCGAGCCGCTCGGCACGCTGGCTCCGGGGGCTCGGCCGGCTCCTGCTGTGCGGCGTCATCTCGGGTCTGGTCGTGGCCGCCGGTGTACTGCCGCTCGCGTTCGTCGGCGGCTCCACGGTGAACGCGAGCCGTGACGTCTGGATGAACCTCCCGGCGGACCTGGCGCTGCCACCGCCGCCGCAGGCCACCTACGTCTACGCCAACGACGGCAAGACGCTCATCACCACGTTCTACGACGAGAACCGCAAGGACGTGCCGCTGGACCAGATCGCACCGGTGCTCCAGCAGGCCGTCGTCGCGGCCGAGGACACCCGCTTCTACCAGCATCAGGGTGTCGACGGCAGGGGCGTCCTGCGCGCGCTGGTCTCCAACGGCAGGGGCAACGCCCAGCAGGGCGCCTCGACGCTGACGATGCAGTACGTCCGCAACGTGCTGAAGAACGACCCGGCCCTGTCGCCGCAGCAGCGGGTCGACTCGCTCGCCGACACGCCCGCCCGCAAGGTGCGCGAGATGCGCTACGCGACGAAGCTGGAACAGCACCTGAGCAAGCAGGACATCCTCCAGGGCTACCTGAACATCGCCTACTTCGGTGCCGGCGCCTACGGCATCTACGCCGCCAGCCAGACGTACTTCGGCAAGTCGGCCCTGGAGCTGACGCTGCCCGAGGCTGCGCTGCTCGCCGGGCTGCTGCAGTCCCCCGACGGCGACAACCCGATCAGCGGCGACCGCGACGCGGCCCTGCGGCGCCGCGCCTACACGCTCGACTCGATGACGAAGATGGGGATGATCAGCGCCGCGGACGCCACCGCGGCGAAGGGCCAGGAGCTGAAGATCAACGAGCGCGACCTGCCCAACAACTGCGTGTCCGTCCCGCGGGAGCACAACGACTGGGGCTTCTTCTGCGACTACTTCCGCCAGTGGTGGGGCAGCCAGCCCGAGTTCGGCGCCACCCGCGCCGACCGCGACGAGGCGCTGCGCACCGGCGGCTACACGGTGGTCACCTCGCTCGACCCGGGCATCCAGGCGGCCACGCTCAACCAGTCCCTGAGCGTCTACGGCTACGGCAGCGCGCGGTCGATGCCGACGGCCGTCGTCACCCCCGGCACCGGCCGGGTCCTGGCGATGGCCGTCAACCGCCACTACAGCCTGGAACCCAACCCACCGCAGCATCCGCTGTTCCCGAACACCGTCAACCAGCTCATCGCGGGCGGCGGTGGCGTCGCCGGGTATCAGGCGGGTTCGACGTTCAAGATGTTCACCATGCTCGCCGCGCTCGACGCGGGCATGCCGTTGAGCACCAATTTCAACTCGCCGAGCCGGATAGCGACCGTGTGGCCGGCCAGCGGCCCGGGCAGCTGCGGGGGCAGGTGGTGCCCCGGGAACGACTCCCCGAGCTGGATGAACGGGAACCGGACGATGTGGAACGGCTTCGGCCGTTCGGTCAACACCTACTTCGTCTGGCTCGAACAGCAGATCGGCGCGCGCCGCGTGGTCGAGATGGCACAGCGGCTCGGCATCACGTTCCGCTCCGCCGAGGACGCGGCGATGGCGGCCAAGGCGGACCAGTGGGGAGCGTTCACCCTCGGCGTCGCCTCGACCACACCGCTCGACCTCGCCAACGCGTACGCGGCGGTCGCCGCCGGCGGCCTGTACTGCCAGCCGCTGCCGGTGCTGTCGATCACCGACTCCAACGGCAAGCCGGTCGACGCCGCCGCCCCGAAGTGCCGGCAGGCGGTCAGCGCCGACGTGGCGGCCGCCGCGACCGACGCGGCACGGTGCCCGGTCAGCCGGGCCTCGGCGTACGGCAGGTGCGACGGCGGCACGGCGGAGAACGTGTCCGGCATCCTGGGCGGCCGCCCGGTCGCGGGCAAGACCGGCAGCTCCGAGTACAACTCGACCGAGACGTTCGTCGGCTTCACCCCGCAGATCGCGGCGGCCGGCATCGCGGTGAACGTGGACAACCCGAACGACCACGTGGGCAGCGGCGTCTCCGGCTCGGTCAACGCCGCCGTCGCGCAGGCCATGGCGAGCGCGCTGCGCGGCCAGCCGGCCCAGGCGTTCCGGCCACCCAGCCGGGTGCGCGCGCTGGGCCGCTGACCGCGAGCCGCTGACGGTCGTGTCAGGCGGAGTATCCGCGCAGGGCCGCTGACCGCGAGCCGCTGACGGTCGTGTCAGGCGGAGTATCCGCGCAGGGCGGTCCAGTGCGCGAGCTTGGCCGTCGTCAGCGTGTAGTACCCGACGCCCAGGGCGTCCGCGGGGTCGGCGATCTTCACCGTCTTGCCGCCGTCGAGGTACCCCACCACCGTGAGGTAGTGGCCGCCCGGATACGAGTGCGAGTTGCCCTTGTCGTCCACGGTGGAGCCGGCGATGTTGGCGACCACGGCGTAGCCGTTGGTGATCGCGTTGACGACGTCGGCCTGCATCTGGTCGATCTCCGCCTGGGTGGCCGACTGACCGGGGATGAAGTGCGACTTGTAGAAGGAGCTCTTCGTGTACTCGTTGAGCGACCGGGTGGTGTCGTCGGCGGAGTTGGTGCCGTTGACGGTCGTGTGCAGGCTCTGGGCGACCTCGGACTGGGACGGGTACATCGACCGCGCCGTCAGCGCGATCCGGGTCGCCGCCGGGCCGCAGTAGTAGAAGTTCTCCTGCCAGGCGAACCGGTACGCGAGCTCCTTCGCCGCCGGGGCCGCCGGTTGGGTGGGGCTGGCCGGGGCGGCGGGCGGGGTGGGCTTGGCGGGCTTGGACGTCGCCGTGCCGGCGGGGGCCTTCGACGGGGCGGAGGCGGCGTCGGGCGCCGCCTGTGTCCGCTGCCGGTCACGCCCGGCCGGACCGGCGCCGCTTCGGGACGGATCCGCGGCGGTCACCGACTGCGCGTCGGCCACCGGTGCGGGGGTCGAGGCGTGCACGGCCACGCCGACGGCCGCCGTCACCCCGAGGACCGCCGCAGCGGCCGCGATCGGCAGCACGCGGAAGCGTGGCGGGGCGGGGCTCTGGCTCTGGTGCCTGGGTTTGTACAGGTAACTCACGGGTACCTCGACAGACATGCTCGATGACGGCTGCTGTTGCCGGTGCCGGACGTGATCCGGGCAGGGGGGTGCCACGCCGGCCGAGGGCCGGTGCGGTGACGGTCGGCGACTACCGGGCCGGGCCGAGGGTCGAGGTGCCCGAGGTGCTGCGGCACGGGCGATGCCGGGTCAGTGGCTGCACGGAGTGCTCCTTCCGGTGCCGCCTACCGGGTTAGCTGACGGGTTCGGGCGGGAGGATCGCCCTACCTCGAGGCGCTGGCCCCGTGGATTCACCCCGGTGGTGCTCGGTTCCCCGGCTCGCGCGGACGCGACTCAGCGGATCCGCCGCGGTGTCATCCGAGGTGGGTGACGGCAGGCCGGGCGGATGCGAGGACCATATCGGGGGCGCGGGAGGACCCCTGAAACCCCCACGCTGGTCGGCTACCTTGCGTGACGACGACGTGGCGAACGGACCGGGTGCACGCCACGGGCCTACGGGCCACCAGCCCGCCGGTCGGATGCGCCGTGCCCCGGTGCACCTCGCCGACCGCGCCCCGGCCCCGTGCGGCCCGTCCAGTGTCCGGTCGGCAGGTTCGCAGGCCCGGCACCACCCCGGATCCGGGGCCTCCCTAGGCTCGCCGGATGCTTCCGGGCGCCGATGATGACCAGCAGCTCAACGGTGCGACCGCACGCGGTCCCCGACACCTGCGCCGCTCCCGGCGGGGGCGGCACGCGACCCGATTCCGGCTGCGCGCACCCGTGCCGGCCGAGATCCGCCGCTACGCCGTGGGCGCCGTCGCCGTCGTGGCGGTCGGCCTGTCCGCGACGCTGTCGGCGTCGGCCGGACCCGCCGCCGTGCCGGCGGACAGTGCGGCGTTCGCCGTCGACGCCGAACGCCCGGCGACCGGCGGGCAGGCCTCACGCAGCCGCGCCCGGAAACCCGCCGACGGCGCGAACAAGGCCGCGCCGGCACCGACGAAGGCAGTCCCGGCACCGGCGAAGACCACCCCGGCACCCGCCGCCACGCCACCGGCGTCGACGGCTGCGCCGTCGCCGACCGTGCACGCGCCCGTCGGTGGGCTGACCCAGGCCGAGATGAACAACGCCGTCGCGATCATCGACGTCGCCCGGCAGCTGAACCTGCCGCGGCGCGCGGCCGTCGTGGGGATCGCCACCGCCCTGCAGGAGAGCCACCTGCGCAACCTCGCGAACCCGAACGTGCCGGGGTCGTTGCAGCACCCCAACGAGGGCGTGGGGTACGACTACGACTCGGTTGGCCTCTTCCAGCAGCGGCCGAGCTGGGGTTCGGTCGACCAGCTGATGAACCCGCACGAGTCCGCCCGCAGGTTCTACGCGGCGCTCGCCCAGATCCCGGGCTGGGAGCGGCAGGCCGTCACCATCGCCGCGCAGATGGTGCAGCGGTCGGCGTTCCCGGACGCCTACGCCAAGTGGGAAGGGCTCGCAACACAGATCGTCGACGCCGTCATGTAGGAATTCCACGGCGCGGGCCCAGGTCCCTCGCATTGTCACTCGTATTGCCGCCCCGGCCTCGCCCTGATGCGCACGACGATGCCCCCATGTCCATGCACAGGCAGAACACATGAGAGGGCCCAGCCGGACCGCGGCGGCGCTGGTCGCGCTCGCAGTGGGAGCGCAGTTGGGCCTGTCGGCGTGTCACAGTTCGACGAAGAAGCCCACGGCGGCGAAGTGGACCGCTCCGCCGCCGGCGGTCGGGCTGGCCGTCAGCCCGGCGGCGGGCGAGTCGGGGGTGGCGATCAGCACCGAGATCGGCACGAAGGTCAACGACGGGAAGATCACCGAGGTCGTCCTGACCGACGCGGCGGGCCAGCGGGTCGCCGGCGAGTTCCGCGAAGACGGTACGTCGTGGGTGCCCGCCACCGCGCTGCGCTACGGCACGGCGTACACCGCGAAGGTCACCGCCGTCGGTGCCGACAACAAACCCGTGACCCGGGAGACGGCCTTCACCACGGCGGCGAAGGCCAGCGGACCGGTCGTCACGTCCGACCTGATGTTGACCAACGGCGGGACCTACGGCGTCGGCATGCCGATCGTCGTGGAGTTCGGCTCCGACGTCCCGCAGGAGTCGCGCGCCGCCGTGCAGCAGCGCCTCTTCGTGAAGAGCGATCCGCCGCAGCCCGGTGCGTGGCACTGGTTCGGCGGCCGGCAGGTGATGTACCGGCCGGAGAAGTACTGGCAGCCCGGCACGAAGATCACCGCGCGGAAGGCGCTCAACGGCGTGCGGATCGGCTCCGGTCACGCCGACGAGGACTTCGCGGCGACGGTCACGATCGGCCGGAAGCTGACCATCGACATCGACAACGCGACGAAGCAGATGAACGTCTACCAGAACGACGCGCTCGTGCGGACCATGCCGGTGAGCCTCGGCAAGCCGTCGACGCCGACGTCGAGCGGCGCCACCGTCATCATGTCGCGGGAGGCGTCGACGGTGTTCCGCACCCCGGAGTACACCGTCGCGGTGCAGTACGCCATGCGGCTGACGTGGGGCGGCCAGTACATCCACGCCGCGCCGTGGTCGGTCGGCGACCAGGGCCAGCGCAACGTCTCCCACGGCTGCACCAACGTCTCGACCGCGAACGCGCAGTGGCTGTACGAGCAGACGCTCGTCGGTGACCCGGTCACCACACGCAACACCGGGGTGCCGCTGGACCCGGGCGACGGCTGGACCGCCTGGGACCTGTCCTGGGCCGACTACAAGGCCTGACGCGAGACCGTTCACGACGAACACCCGATCCGGAGCATCGATCAGGAGAGGAAGTCCATGGAAGTCGTCCGTGCCCCGAGCCGAGGCCGGCAGGGCCCGCAACAGTGCTATTCCGGCGTCGTGTGGATCGACGGGGACGTCGACTGCCCGGAGCCGTCCCGCCTGCGGACGCTCCGTGCGCAGTTCAGTCCCGGCGCGCGGACGGCCTGGCACCGCCGCCCGTACGCGCGGATCCTGACCATCCTGCACGGCGTGGGCCGGGTGCAGCGCCGGGGCGGCCCGATCCACGAGGTGCGCGCCGGGGACACCGTCGCCGTCGCGGCCGGCGAGTGGCACTGGCACGGCGCCGCGCCGAACGCGTCCCTGGCGGTGGTGGAGATCCACGAGACCGGACCGGACGACACCGGCACGGAATGGGGCGAGCACGTGACCGACGCCCAGTACCGGCTGGCACCGCTCACCGCGATGATCCGCCGGCCGGACGCGGACCGGGTCCCGCAGCGCGAGGCGTGCTGGTAGCGGTCCCGGCATCGATGGCAAGCCCGGTCCCGCGGCCGTCACGGCGGCGGGGGCCGGGCCGCCGCGAAGTCCGGCGCCCGGATCCTGGACACGCTCGGCACACGCGCGTAACACTGTCGACATGATTTCTGCACGAAGCGTGCTGAAAGACGTGTGACCCGTGGACACCCGGCAGATCAGGTACTTCCTCGCCGTGGTGGAGCACGGTGGGTTCGGCAGGGCGGCGACCGCGCTCAACGTCGCCCAGCCGACCATGTCGCAGTCGGTGAAGGCCCTGGAGCGCGACCTCGGCACGGCCCTGTTTCACCGGGCGTCGCACGGGGTGACGCTGTCCGCGGCCGGGCGGGCGTTCCTCGGGCCGGCCCGGGTGCTGATCCGCGACGTCGCCATGGCCGGCGAGGCCGTCGGCGGGCGGCCCGAGCACGACAGCCTGGAGATCGTGGCGTCGGCGCCGCTCGGGGCGCACCCGGGCGCCGAGCTGGTCGGTGGCTTCCTGCGGGCGCACCCGGGCGTGTCGGTCAACCTGGACCGGGACACCGACGAGGCGCTGCTGGCCCGGGTCCGCGACGGGGTGAGCGAGCTCGGCCTGGTCCACCTGCCGGCGGCCAGGCTGGGGCTGTGCGAGGTGGCGCTCGGCGCGCACGACCTGGTCCTCGTGTTCCCGCCGCCGCACACCGCCCGCCCCGCGACCCGCGTCCCGCCCTCCTCCGCCTCCGCCGCCGACACCGCCGCGGCCGTGCGGCTGGCGGATCTGGCGGGGCTGGAGCTGCTCGGGGTGCCGCGGGGCAGCGCGTCGCGGCTGCTGGTCGAGTCGGCGCTGCGGGCGGCCGGGGTCAGGACCAGGGTCGTGGTCGAGAGCGGACAGCGGGACCTGATCACCGACCTGGTCATCGCCGGGGCCGGGGCGGCGTTCATGCCTGACGTGGCCACGCCCGCGGCGGTGGCCAGAGGGGCCGTGGTCAGGCGGGTCGTGCCGGCGTTGCGGCTGCCGTACGGCATCGTGCACCGCCCCGGCGAGCTGTCCGCGGCGGCCCGGGCATTCCTCGACCACGCCCTGCGAGAAGCCGGCCACCCCCTGCGAGAAGCCGATCACGGCCTGCGAGAAGCCAACCACGCCCTGCGAGAAGCAGACCACGGCCCGCGGGAAGCCGACCACGCGCTGCGGGAGGGGTGACGACGGCATGGACCTGCGCAGGCTCGCGTACTTCGTCGCCGTCGCCGAGCACGGCAGCGTCACCGCGGCGGCCGCCGCGCTGCACGTGGCGCAGCCGTCACTGTCCCAGTCGATCCGGGCGCTCGAACGGGACATGTCGGTGGAGCTGTTCGACCGGCGGCAGCGCCCCCTGGCACTGACGGACGCCGGGAAGGCGCTGCTCGACCCGGCGAGGAAGGTGCTCGCCGACCTCGCCGACGCCCGGGCCGCCGTCGGATGCGTCGTCGGCCTCGCCGCCGGCTGGCTCGACGTCGCCGTCCTCGACCCCCTGGCCGTGGACGTGGCGCCGGCCATCGCGGCGTTCCGGCGGCGGCATCCTGGGGTGCCGGTGCGCGTGCACGGCCCGCGCGACGAGGACGACCTGGTCCGCCACGTCGTCGACGGGCGCTGCGAGCTCGGCGTCACGTACCTGCCGGTCGAGCACCCCGCCGTCCGCGTCGAGCCGCTCGGCCGGCAGGAACGGTTCCGCGTCGACGGCGCGGACGTCAGGACCCGGCACAGCGAGGCGGTCCTGCCGCTGCTGCGGGCGGGCGCGACGGCGGTCGTCGCCGGCGGCTACGCGCGGCGGGCGGAGGCGGCCGGGGCGGTGCTGCACCGGTTCGACCCGCCGGCGACGGTCGAGGTCGGGGTGGTCAGCCGGCTGTCCCGCCCTTCCGGCAGCTCCCGGCACCAGCACCGATCACCGGCGGCGCGGCGGCTCGAGACGATGCTGCGCACCTATGGGGTCGATGGCTTTTCGTCTTTGCATTCTCGATGATCGCGCACTGTTATCAAGCGATGCCCGAGCCTGATCAGCGCCACCGCCCCCTGTACTGGCTGCTGGTGCTCCCGACCGTCGCGCCCCTGGCCGTGCCGTTCTACAACCGCCTCGAACCGACGCTGCTGGGGGTGCCGTTCTTCTACTGGTACCAGCTGGCCTGCGCCGTCCTCGCGACCGTGGTCATCTCGATCGTCTACATCGGGGTGCGAAGGTGAGCGACCGGGACGTCGAGATCGCCGTGTTCGTGCTGCTCATGACCGTGATGATGGGGCTCGGCCTCGCGGCGGCGCGGTGGCGGCAGCCGCAGAGCATCCACAGCCTCGAGGAGTGGGGCGTCGGCGGCCGGGCGTTCGGCAGCTGGGTCACCTGGTTCCTGCTCGGCGGCAGCATGTACACCGCCTACACGTTCGTCGCCGTGCCCGCGCTGACCTACGGGGTGGGCGCGCTGGGCTTCTTCGCGGTGCCGTTCGCGATCGCCACGACCCCGGTCGCGTTCATCCTCTCCGCCCGCGCCTGGTCGGTGTCGCACCGGCACGGGTTCGTGACGCCGGGCGAGATGGCCGGGGCGCGGTTCGGGTCGCCGGGGCTCGCGGCGCTGGTGGCGGTCACGGGCATCGTGGCGACCATGCCGTACGTGTCGGTGCAGCTGCTGTCGCTGCAGGCGGTGTTCAAGACGCTCGGCGTCGACGGCGAGTGGCCGCTGCTGGTCGCCGTCGGCCTGGTGTCGGTGAGCACGTTCCGCTCCGGGCTGCGGGCGCCGGCGCTGCTGTCGATCGCCAAGGACATCCTGCTCGTGTGGGTCGTCGTGTCCGGCGTGCTGATCGTGGCGATGTCCGGCGGCTGGGGCACCACGTTCCGGCGCGCCGCGGAGCACTTCGCGAAGACGCCGTCGCCGGCGGACGGCCTGCTGCTGTCCGGCCCGGGGCAGATCGGCTACCTGACCATGGTGGTCGGCTCGGCGCTGTCGATCTTCGCGTACCCGCACGCGGTCATCGCGATCATCGCCGCCCGGGACCGGTCGACCGTGCAGCGCAACACCGCCGCCCTGCCGGTCTACTGCCTGGCGCTGGGCCTGATGGGGCTGCTCGGCCTGTTCGCGGTCGCCAACGGCGTCGTCCCCCTCGGCCGCGACCTCAACACCATCACCCCGCAGCTGTTCCACAAGCTGCTGCCCGGCTGGTCGGCGGGCATCGCCTACGCCACGCTCGGCGTCGCCGCGCTGATCCCGGCCGCGGTCATGTCGATCGCGGCGGCGAACGCGTTCACCCGCTCGATCTACCGCCAGTACCTGCGCCCCGACGCCGGCCCCGCCGAGGAGGCCCGCGTCAGCCGCTGGGCGTCGCTGGTCGTGAAGTTCGGCGCGGTCGCGGTCATCCTCCTGCTCGACCCCGCGTACTCCGCGGAGCTCCAGCTCATCGGCGGCGCCGTCATCCTGCAGACCATCCCCGCGGTGATGTTCGGCCTGACGACGGCGTGGCTCCACCGCGCGGCGCTCATCGCCGGCCTGGTCACGGGCCTGGTCACGGCCGTCGCGATGCTCTACCGGATCCCGCAGCTCGGCCCCGGCGGCGTCGTGGTGAAGGCCCACTTCGGCGGCTCCAGCTGGTCCTTCGGTGACGGCGTCATGGTGTACGTGGGGCTCATCGCCCTCCTCGTCAACCTGGTCGTGTCGGTGGCCGGGACGGTGCTGCTCCGGCTCGCGAAGGTGCCCGCGGGGATCGACCGGACGCGCCCGGAGGACTACACAGCCGACGTCGGCGACCCCATGGTGAAGCGCCTCGACGACCTCCTCGACGGCCTGCCCCGCACCCCGGGCGGCGCCCACACCCGGCCCTTCGCCCCGCCGCCGCACCAGCGGGGCGTCACCACCCCGCGGCGGCGCACCCGCTTCTGACCACCCTCACATCGCCTGTTTCGGCGTGTGGCGCCGGTACGCGCTGACGGTCGCGTCACCGGTGACCCAGAAGCGCCACGGGACGTCGTGCGCGCCGGTGACGCCGACGCGGGGGCCGGTCGAGACGGCGAGGGCGGGCACCGCGGCGGCCGGGGCCCGCAGCAGGGGCGGGTCGCCGAGGAGGTAGGTGCCGTAGAAGGACTTGTCGATGCCGAGCGCGGAGCACAGCCTGGCGGGGCCGCGAGCCAGCTCGGCGTCGGTGCGCGCGGCCGGCCGGCGCGCCCTGGCGACCGGCAGGCCGTCGACGACCTCGCCGGCCCGCAGCAGCACCGCCGACGCGGTGCCGTCGGTGCCGGTGACGACGTTGACGCAGTAATGCATGCCGTAGGTGAAGTAGACGTACGCGTGGCCGGCGGGGCCGAACATGATCTCGTTGCGCGGGGTGCGGCCGCGGTGGGCGTGGGAGGCCGGGTCCTCGCCGGTGCCCGAGTACGCCTCCACCTCGGTCAGGCGGACCGTCACCCCGCCGGCGGTCAACGTGCAGCCCAGCAGGGCCCGCGCGGCGGTGTCGACCGGGCCCGCGAGGTCGTCGGCGAGGGTCACCGCGAGATCCGGCAGATGCGCAGGACGACCGCGTCGACGGACTCCTCGAACGGCGGCCACGGGAAGCCCGGCACGAACTGGCGCATCATGACCGCGCCGTGCAGCGCCGTCCACACCAGCGCCGCGTCGGCGAACGGGTCGGTGCTGGCGGACCGGCCGGCGGCGACGCAGGCGGCGAGCGCGTGGACGAGCACCTCGAAGGACTGCAGGCGGGACCGCCACTTCGGGGGCACGTCCTCCAGCTTCAGCGGCATCTTCAGGTCGGGCCGGCCCTCCCGGAGGCGGCCGAACAGCACCCGGTAGCGCGCCGGCTCCCGCATCGCGAAGTCGACATAGGCGTGGCACCCGGCCAGCAGGGACGCGACGCAGTCGTCGTCGGCGAGCGCCGTGGTGGTGTCGATGACGATCTGCCGCAGCCGGTCGAACGCGATGTCGAGCACGGCCTCGATGACGGCGTCCCGGTCGGCGAAGTGCGCGTAGATGGACGGCGCCGCGATCCCGGCCTCCCGGGCCACGGACCGCAGCGTGATCGCGGCCTCGTCGCCCTCACGCTCCAGGATGCGTTCGGCGGCGGCGACGATCTCGTCACGCAGGAGGCCGCCCTCGCCCCTGCGGTTGCGAGTGCGGCCTCCCGATGTCGTCATCGGTCCATCATGCCGGTTGGGCGACGAGCTGCGCCTCGGCGGGCGCGGTGCGGGCGGCCGCCGGGCGGATCACGGCCACGGCGATGGCCATCAGGGCCGCGATGCCGGCCGCAACCAGGGCGCCGCGGTCCATGGCGGCGGTGAAGGCGGCGTCGGCGGCGGACAGGACGTGCTGCGCGTCGGCGGGCGGCATGGTGGCCGCGGCGGCATGGGCGGCCGGCAGGTCCGCGCCGGGCAGGACGAGGGCGGGGTCGCTCCGGTACGCCGAGGAGACGACCGTGCCGAGCACCGCGATGCCGAGGACGCCGCCGAGCTCGCGGATGACGCTGTTGAGGGCGCCGGCCATGGAGCTGTACTCGGGCGGGACCGAGCCGCTGATCTGCAGGCTGGCCGGGGCCATCATCATGCCCATGCCGAGCCCGACCACGCCGGTGCCGAAGGCGACCTTCCAGAACTCGGTGCCGACCCCGGTGGTGGACAGCGAGAGCAGCCCGGCGACGGCGAGGGACAGGCCCAGCACGAGGGTCCAGCGCACGCCGAGCCGCTTCGACAGCAGCGCCGAGGTCGCGGAGGTGGTCGCCATCGCGACGGCGAAGGGCATCGCGCCCAGGCCGGCGACGAGCGGGCTGTACCCGTGGACGAGCTGCAGGTACTGCGACAGCTCGAACAGCGTGCCGAAGAGGACGAAGAACACGACGGCCAGCGACAGCGCGGCGAGCAGGAAGGTGCGGTTGGCGAACAGGTCGAGCCGCACCAGCGGCGACGCCGCCCGCAGCTGCCACGCCACGAACAGCGCGGCCAGGACGACGGCGGCGCCGAGCTCGGCGAAGCCGAGCGGAGCGGTCCAGCCGCGGGCCGGGGCCTGGATGACGAAGTCCACCAGCAGCGCGACCGCGGCCGTGGACAGCAGGGCGCCGAGGATGTCGAGGCGGCCGGTGCGCACCACCGGGACGGCCGGCACCAGCCGGACCACCGCGACCAGCGCGCCCGCGACCAGCGGGACGTTGATCCAGAAGGCGCTGCTCCACGAGTAGTGCTCCAGCAGCGCGCCGCCCGTGACCGGGCCGATGAGCACGCCGATGCCGGCCGCCGCCGACCAGGCCGCGAACGCCTTCGGCCGCTCCGCCGGGGAGAAGATGCGGGTGATGATGGCGAGGGTCGCCGGCATGACGAACGCGGCGCCGAGCCCCATGACGGCCCGCCACGCGATCAGCTGGCCGGGCGTGCCGGCGAGGGCCGCCACGGCGGAGCCGCCGCCGAAGACCACGAGGCCGCCGATCAGGGCGCGCCGCGAGCCGAGCCGGGCGCCGAGGCTGCCGGCGAGGATCAGCGCGGAGGCGAAGACGAGGGTGTACGCGTCGGTGATCCACTGCAGGTCGGACGTGGTGGCGTGCAGCCCGTGCGCCAGGGACGGCAGGGCGGTGTTCAGCACGGAGTTGTCGAGGGTGACGGCGACCAGGGTGAGGCTGAGCACCGCGAGCGCGGCCCACCGGCGCGGATGTTCGGACATCGGAGACCCCTTACGGACGTTTGTTTACGCCCGTAAGGTTAGACACGTCAGCTAACGCTTGTAAAGTTATCGGCGGTCGATCCGCGACGTGGCGGCCGTCACCCCTCCTTGGTGAGCAGGTAGTAGCCGTCGCGGGAGAACCCGGCGATCCGCCAGCCGGCGGCGAGCCGTGCGGCCATGACGTCCCGCACCGCGAGCCGCCACGCCGCCGCGCCCGCCGGGTCGCTGGCCCGCAGGCCCTCGACGTCCGGCGGCACGGCCACGAGCACCCCCGGCGCCGGGACGGCGGGCAGCCGCAGCGGCGTGCCGTCGCCGGCACGGTCGAGGAGCTTCGCGGTGCCGGCGACGTCGACACCGGCGGGAGTGCCGTGGGCGGCGGCGACGGCCTCGGGCGCGGCGAGCCGCCACACGAGCAGCAGGCGGTCGCTGAGGTCGCCGCTGTTGATGCCGTCGGCCATCGCGCCGTAGAACTCGGGCAGGTAGCGGACCGCGTGGCCGCCGAGCTTGCGCAGGTTGAAGGAGGCGTTGCGCAGCACGAGCGGGTCGTAGGTCCAGCGGACCTCGGGCACGTCGCGGGCGAGCGTCCAGGCCCGCTGGTGCTGCTTGAGCGCGAACCCGACCCCCGCGCCGAGGCCGCCGGGCTCGACCCCCGCGACGAACGAGTGCAGGTGCGGCGTCCCCCGCTCGTCCCGGCCGAAGAAGCCGACCGCGGCACCGGTCAGCCGGCCGCCACGGTAGGCCCCGGCGACGTAGTTGCCGGAGTGCGCGTAGGTCCGCAGCAGGCCCGGCGCGGCGATCTCGGCCCGGTGCTCGGCCCGCCACACCCGCTGCAGCAGCGCCGACACGTCGTCGAACGCGGCCCGGCCGGGCACGTCGGCGGTCTCGACGATCTCGACCCCGGCCCGCTCCGCGGCCGCCGCCGCGCACTCCCACGCGTCCGCCACCGGGGAGGCGGCGCCGGCGGCGGCCAGGTTCACCGTAACCGGCCGATCGCGTCGACGAGGCCGGCGACGAGGGCGGCCCGCTCCGGCATGGTCGCCAGGTCGGACCACTCCCCTTCGGCATGCGCGTTGCCGCCGATGACGCCGAGCCCGTCGAGGGTCGGCACGCCGATGCCGGCGGTGAGGTTGCCGTCGGAGCCGCCGCCGACCGCCTCGCCCGAAAGCGGCGGCAGGCCCAGCTCGGCGCCGATCCGGCGGGCCAGGGCGAACAGCGACGCCGACGCCGACTCGGGCATCGCGGGCCGGGACGGGCCGAGCTCGACGGTCAGCTCGGCACCCGGCAGCACCGGCCGCAGGCCGCGCAGCGCCGTGTCGACCCGGGTCAGCTCGGCCGGGTCGAACGCGCGGACGTCGACGCTGACCCTGGCGGCGGCCGGCACCGTGTTGCTCGTGGTGCCGACGACGGCGTCGGTGGGGGTGACGGTCGTGCCCGGTGGGGCGCCGAGCGCCGCGACCCGCAGCACCTGGTGCGCCAGCTCGACCCCGGCGTTGATCCCGAGGTGCGGGGCGACCCCGGCGTGCGACGCGCGGCCGGTGACCCGCAGCGAGTAGTGCGCGATGCCCTTCCGGGCGATCTTCAGCCGGCCGTCGGAACTGCCCTCGAGGATCAGCGCGCCCGCCGCGCCGGCGGCCGTCTCCTCGATGAGCGCCAGCGAGGTCGGTGAGCCGATCTCCTCGTCGGAGTTGCACACCACGGCGACGCCGTCGAGGTCCGCGACCGCCGCCAGGGCGTGGAAGAGCACGACCAGGCCGCCCTTCATGTCCACGACGCCGGGGCCGGTGCACCGGTCGCCGTCGACGGCGAACGGCCAGCGGGCCAGGGTGCCGACCGGCCACACCGTGTCGAAGTGCCCGACGAGCACCACGCGGACCGGCCCGTCACCGAAGCGCCACCGCAGGTGCGGCCGGTCGGCGACGACGACCCGCTCCGGCGCCAGCCCGGTGCACCGCCGGCCGAGCCCGGCGACGACGTCGGCGCATCTGGCCAGTGCGTCGAGGTCGGCGGACGGCGACTCGACGGCGACGAGCCCGGCAAGGTCCTCACGCATGACGGGCGCGGCGGCCCGCAGCTTCTCCAACGCGCTCATCGATCCAACCTATCCGGACCACCGCGGCGACACCCGGGGGCGGGCGGCGAAGACCGCCGGCGCGCCGGTTCGGTTGCGTCGTCAACAGTCGGACACCCGGCGGTCAGCGCCCGGGTTCATCGATACGTTCGAGGGAGTCAACCGTTGGGGGCGGCGGCGTTGCGGGTGAGGCTTCTCGGTCCGGTCGACGTGCTCGTCGACGGTGCCGCGCGCCCCGTGCGGGGGCAGCGGCGCAAGGCGGTCCTCGCGGTCCTCGGCCTGCACCCGGGCGAGGTCGTCAGCACCGGGCGCCTCGTCGACCTGGTGTGGGGCGACGCTCCCCCGCCCAACGCCGTCAACGCGTTGCAGAGTCACGTGTCGTACCTGCGACGCACCCTCGGCGACAAGGCCGTCATCGCGTCCCGTCCACCCGGCTACCTGCTCGACGCGGGCGGCGACGGCACCGACGTCGCGGTCGCCGAACGGCGCATCGCCGCCGGCCTGCGGGAGGCCGACCCCGCGGCCCGCGCCCGCCACCTGCAGGCCGCGCTCGAGCTGTGGCGCGGCACGCCCCTCGCCGACACCGGCGGGCTGCCGTGGCTCGACGAGCAGGCCGAGCGGCTCGGCCAGCTGTGGCTGCGCGGCCGGCGCGCCCTGCTGGAGGCGCGGCTCGGGCTGGGGCAGCACGCGCAGCTGCTGCCGGACCTGGAGCAGCTGACCCGCGAGCACCCCTTCGACGAGCAGCTGCACGGGCTGCTGATGCTCACGCTGTACCGGCTGGGCCGCCAGGCCGACGCCCTCGCGGCGTTCCGGCGGCTGCGCGGCACGCTCGACGACGACCTCGGCATCGAGCCCGGCGCCGCGCTGCGCGACCTGGAGGCGGGGATCCTGCGCCAGGACCCGGAGCTGGACGCGCCCGCCCCGGTCGCCGCCGCCGCCCCCGCGGTGCCGGCCCAGCTGCCCTTGGCGGTGGGCACGTTCGCCGGCCGGACCGGCGAGCTCGCCCGCCTCGACTCGCTCCTCACCGGAGCCACCGCAGACACCGCAGACACCGCCGGCGGGGTCGCGGTCGCCGCGGTCACCGGGACCGCGGGCGTGGGCAAGTCGGCGCTGGTCGTGCACTGGGCGCACCGCGCCGCCGGGCGGTTCCCCGACGGCCAGCTGTACGTCAACCTGCGCGGCTTCGACCCCGGCGGCCGGCCGGTCGACCCGGCCGACGCGGTCCGCGGGTTCCTCGACGCGTTCGGGGTCGCCGCCGCCCGCGTCCCCGCCGGGCTCGCCGCGCAGGCCGGCCTGCTGCGCAGCCTCCTGGCCGGCCGGCGGGTCCTGATCGTGCTCGACAACGCCCGCGACGCCGAGCAGGTCCGGCCGCTGCTGCCCGGCACCCCCGGCTGCCTCGCGGTCGTCACCAGCCGCGACGCGCTCACGTCGCTGGTCGCCCTCGAAGGGGCGCTGCCCGTCGCCGTCGACCTGCTCAGCGCCGGCGAGGCCGGTGACCTGCTGGTCCGCCGGCTCGGCGCGGCCCGGGTCGCGGCCGAGCCCGCGGCGGTCGCCGAGATCGTGGCCCGCTGCGCGCGGCTGCCCCTGGCGCTCGCGGTCGCCGCCGGGCGGGCCGCGACCCGGCCGGAGCTGCCCCTGGCGGACCTGGCGGCGTCGCTGCGCGCCGCCGGGACGCCGTCCGGCACGCTGGACGCGATCGCCGGGGACGACCCGGTGTCCGATCCGCGGGCGGTGTTCTCCTGGTCCTACCGGGCGCTGCGACCGGCGGCCGCCGAGCTGCTGCGCCGGATGAGCCTCGCCCCCGGCACGGACCTCGGCGCCGGCGCGATCGCCAGCCTCGCCGGCGTCCCGGCGGCCGCGGCCCGGGTCCCCCTGGCGGAGCTGGTGCGCGCCAACCTCGTCTTCGAGGACACGCCCGGCCGGTTCTGCCTGCACGACCTGCTGCGGGCGTACG
Organism: Dactylosporangium sp. NPDC050588; assembly: GCF_040654975.1. Taxonomy (NCBI): domain Bacteria; kingdom Bacillati; phylum Actinomycetota; class Actinomycetes; order Micromonosporales; family Micromonosporaceae; genus Dactylosporangium; species Dactylosporangium sp. NPDC050588. The sequence continues at coordinate 32,597 of NZ_JBFAJA010000081.1, forward strand.
CCGCCGAGCAGGCCGCCGTCCACGACGCGGCGCCGGGCCACCGGCTGGCCGTACACCGGCTGCTGGACCATTACCTGCACACCGCCGACGCGGCGGCCCGCCTGCTCGACCCGGCCCGCGGCCCGCGGCGCCTCGGCGACCCGCAGCCCGGCACGACCGTGCCCCGGCCCCAGACCCGCGGCGAGGCCCTGGCCTGGTTCGACGCGGAACGCGACCCGCTGCTCGCGGCCGTGCGCCTCGCCGCCGACGCCGGCTTCGACGGGCACACGTGGCGGCTCGCGGCCGCGGTCACGACGTTCCTCGACTGGCGCGGGCGGTGGCACGAACTCGCCGCCGTCCACGAGACCGCGCTGCGGGCCCAGCTGCGGGGCCGGTCACGAACTCAGCCGCCGGTTGTGGACCACGCGGGCCTCGGTGACACCGCGTGCGCGCTGGGTCGCACGTACGCCCGGATCGGCCGCTACGAGGACGCCGAGCACCACCTGGGCGCCGCGATGTGGGTGCACGAGCAGGCCGGCGACACGGCGGGGCTGGCCCGGGCCGGCTACCACCTGGGCGGGCTGGCGCTGCGCCTGCGCCGGTTCCCGCAGGCGCTGACCCTGACCGAGGAGGCGCTGCGCCGCTTCGACCGGCTCGGCGACCGGATCTGGCGGGCCCGAGCCCTCAACGCCACCGGCTGGATCCACGGCCACCTCGGCGAGCACCGGCAGGCCCTGCAGCGCTGCCGGGAGGCGCTCACCGAGACGATCGAGCTCGACGACCGGCACGGCGAGGCGGGCGCCTGGGACGCGGTCGGCCACGCCCACCACCGGCTCGGCGACCCCCGCCAGGCGATCGCCTGCTACGGGCACGCGCTGCGGGCGTACCTGGAGCTCGGCGACCGCTCCGGCGAGGCCGCGGTCCTGGCCCACCTCGCCGATGCCCACGACGACGACGCAGACCCGGTGACCGCCGCCGAGCACCGCCGCCGCGGCCTGTCGATCCTCAGCACGCTGGATCCCGCACCGGGGGTATGACGGGGGCGTGACGCCCGGCGCCGCGGGTCAGGCGGTCGCCTTGCGCAGCGCGGTCCAGGACAGCGCGGTCAGCAGCACGACGGCGAGCGAGGGCCAGCCGGCGAACAGGGACAGCGCGCTCTGGTCGAGGAACCAGTCGCCGACCGCCGGCCACCTGCCCGTCCTGGTGATGAGGGCGGCGGTGAGCCCGAGGACGACCATGACGGCGGTGATCGCGCCGAAGACGCCGTTGGTGCGCCAGCGCACGTACACGGCGCCGAGCGCGATCCCGATGAGGCTCATCAGCAGCAGCGGCACGCCGTACATGAGCAGCTGGGCCGGCACGCCGTAGGTGTCGAGGGAGCCGATGCCGAAGAACCGCATCCGCAGGCCCCACCCGCCGGTGGCGGCCTCGACCGCCTGGAGGACGACGAGGAGCACGGCGTAGATGACGGTCTGCGCGAGGGTGAACAGGCCGATCGCGGCGCCGAACTCGCGCCGGGTCACGCTCATCCCGAGCGCGAACGGGAACTGCTGCGCCATCGCGACCGCCCCGAACACGAGCGCGGTGATGTAGACGCTGGCCAGGCCGCCGGTCACGGGACGGTCGCCCATCTCGTCGCCCATCGAGCCGAACAGCACCAGGTTGGTGGCGAACGCGATGCCGAGGATGACCAGGGGCCAGACGAGGCCGTCGCGGCGGCCCGCGGCCTGCATGCGGACGATGGCGAAGACGCGGTTCATGAGGCGGCCTTCCGTGCGGTGATGCGGACGACGAGCTGCTGCAGCGAGACGGGTTCCAGCTGGACGCCGGCCTCCCGGGCCGCGCCGGCCGGGACGGCGCCCCGGACGGTGGCGCGGGTGAGCGGCCCGAGCTGCTCGCGGTGCAGCTCGTCGGTGTTCACGGTGAGCCGGTCGACGGCCGGCGCCGGGCCGGTGACGGTGACGACCTGCCCGCGCAGCGCGTCGGCGGCCTCGTCCAGGACGATCCGGCCGCGCTCGATGAGCAGCACGTGCTCGATGAGGTCGCCGACCTCGTCGATGAGGTGGGTGGAGAGCACGACGGTCCGCGGGTGCTCGGCGTAGTCGGCGAGCAGCCGGTCGTAGAACAGCTGGCGGGACACGGCGTCCAGGCCCAGGTACGGCTCGTCGAAGAACGTCAGCGGCGCCCGGGACGCGAGCCCGACGGTGACGCCGAGCGCGGACAGCATGCCGCGGGACAGCTTCTTCACCAGCCGGCCGACGGGCAGCTGGAAGTCGGCGACGAGCGACCGGGCGAACGCCTCATCCCACTCGGGGAACAGCAGCCGGCCGGCGAGCAGGACGTGCCGCACCTTGAACGTGTCCGGGTAGCGCTGGCTCTCCTTGACGAAGCTGACCTGCCGCAGCACCTGGCTGTTCTCGACCGGGTCGGCGCCGAGGACGCGGATCGTGCCGGCGGTGGCGAACTGCTGGCCGGTGAGCAGCTGCATGAGCGTGGTCTTGCCGGCGCCGTTGCGGCCGAGCAGGCCGTAGATGCCGTTGCGGCGCAGGTCGAAGCTGACGTCGTCGAGCGCGGCGACGGAGCCGAACCGCTTCGAGACGCCCTGCACCGACACGACGGGGGTGGTGGTCATCGCTGCTCCTCGTGGCGGTCGATCATCGTCTTGAGCTCGTCGGCGTGGATGCCGAGCTTCGCCGCCTCGGCCAGCAGCGGCTGCAGGTACAACTCGCTGAACTGCTCCTTGCGGCGCTGCCGGAGCCTGGCCCGCGCGCCCGGGGAGACGAACATGCCGATGCCTCGCTTCTTGTAGAGCACGCCGTCGTCCACCAGCTGGTTGACGCCCTTGGCGGCGGTGGCGGGGTTGATCCGGTGAAACGCCGCGAGCTCGTTGGTCGACGGGACCTGCGCCTCCTCGGGCAGCGAACCGTCGACGATCGACGTCTCGATCTGCTCTGCGATCTGCAGGAAGATCGGCCGACCCTCATCCATCGGCTTGGTTCGTCGGTTCATTACTCATGTAACTAACCATGCAACCTCGCCGCCGCCGCGTCAAGCCCCGCGTCGCCGGGGTAGCGTCGAAGCGTGCAGAAGATGGCATGGATGGCCGTGCGCGACCGGGACCCGGCGGCGGCGCTCGGGCTCACCGAGCTCGGCGAGACCGGCTGGCGGGCCGGCGTCGACCTGGCGTACTTCACCGACGACCGCCTGATCGTGACGCCCCCGGTCGACGGGTGGGTCCTGGTCCTGGGCATGGCGCTCATGAAGGACCGGCCGGACGTGACGGGGCTCAGCGCGGCCCTGGAGACCGAGGTGCAGTTCTTCTCGTCACATCGAGGGCTGCAGGTGTACCGGTGGCAGCGCGCCCGGTCGGGGGATCTGCTCCGGTCGTTCGCCGCCACCGACGGCGAGATCGACGAGATCGGCGAGGCGTCGGACCTGGAGCGGTCCTTCGGTCAGCTCGTCGACGACGGCGACGTGCACCGGGTCGCGGCCCAGTGGAGCGTCGACCCGGGCACGGTGAACGTCCCGGTGCGCGTGTTCAGCAACGGGTCGTCCTCCCGCGGCGACCGGTAGGCGGTTTCGGCCTCCGCGGGCTTCTTCGACTGCGGCTGCTCAGCCTCAGCTTCGGCTTCTCAGCAACGGCCTTCGACCGCTGCCGAGCTGCGGCTTTGCTTCAGCTGCCGCGGGGCTTTCAGCTGCCGCTGCGGCGGCCGCGGCTGCGCCACGAGAACGGGCCGGGCAGGTCGTAGCGGTGTGCCCTGGTCTTCGAGTTCCACGACCACTTGCCGATCTTCAACCCCCACGAGGACAGGCCCTTCGGGGTGAAGTTCAGCACCAGCGGGCCGAAACGCATCGCCTTGCGGAACAGGATCGGCACGGGTCCTCCTCGACGTGATGTGCCGTCCAGGATGACCCATGCGCGCCACCGGCCGGGTTGAGGGGTCGGTCTACGTTGGACACATGGCCCAACAGGTGAAGTACGACCGCCGTGAACAGTTCGAGCAGATCCAGTCCGGCCTGCTGCCCGGCGAGACCATCATCGCCGTCTACGACGCCGTCGGCATCGGCACCGGGTTCATCGGCCTGACCGACCGCCGCGTGATCCTGCAGGACCGCTCGTTCGTCGGCAAGCGGCTCGCGCTCACGTCGATCCCCTACCAGAAGGTGACCGCCGTCTCGATCGTGAGCAACAAGTCGTGGGCGGGCAACTTCTTCAGCAGCGGCAACATCGCCGTCCACGTCGGCGCCCACACGTATGAGATCGAGGTCCGCGGGGTCGAGAAGACCCAGCACATCCACAACGTGATCCTGCACTACGCCGTGTCCCACTGACCCACGGCCGGGCTGCGGCGGGGCTGCGGCTGGGCTGCGGCTGGGCTGGGCTGCGGCCGGCTTACGGCGTCAGGACCACCTTGCCGGTCGTGTGGCCGAGCTCGCCGTACTCGTGCGCGCGGACGACCTGGTCGAGCGGGAAGACCCGGTCGACGTGGACGGTGAGCCGGCCGTCGAGCACGAGCGCTGTGAGATGCTCGAGGCCGGCGCGGTCGGGCTCGGCGAGCAGGAACACGCCGCCCGCCTCGATCACGGCGGCCTCGTCCGCGCCGTTGAGGGCGACGAGCGCCCCTTCCGGCCCGAGGGTCGCCACCAGCTCCGGGATCTGCCCCGCGATCGTGGCGACGGCCACGTCGATGTCCTTCACGCCGGCCAGGTCGCCCGGCCGGTGGTCCAGGACCTCGTCGGCGCCGAGGGACCGCACGAAGTCATGCTTGGGCGCCGACGCGGTGCCGATCACGTACGCGCCGCGGGCCTTCGCGATCTGCACGGCGAGGTGGCCGACGCCGCCGGCCGCGGCCGGGACCAGCACCCGCTGCCCGTCGAGGACGCCGGCCGTCTCGACGAGCACCTGCCAGGCGGTGAGGCCGGCGAGCGCGAGCCCGCCGGCCTGCTCGTGGCTGAGGTTGAGCGGTTTCAGCGCGAACTGCCGGGCGGGCCCGGTGACGTACTCGGCGTAGGCGGCCGCCTCCCCGGGGAAGCGGGGCATGCCGAACACCTCGTCGCCGACGGCGAACCTGGTGACGCCGGTGCCGGTCGCCGCGACGACCCCGGACAGCTCCCAGCCGACGGTGAACGGCGGGGTGCCGAGGAAGCCGCCGCCGGAGCGGACCTTCCAGTCGACCGGGTTGACTCCGGCGGCGTGCATCTCGACCAGGATCTCGGTCGGGCCGGGGTGCGGGACGTCGGCCTCGGTGACGCGCAGCACCGACGCGTCGCCGAGCACGTTCTGCGTCACCCGTCGCACTGTGTCACCCGCATCATTCGGACGGTAGCACCGTCTCCGCCGCCCAGGACCGCCAACTGTCGAGCTTGCCACCGGCGACCGCGAGCTGGTCGGCGACCGGCCCGGGGCCAGTCGACCCGGGCGTGGTGCGCGCCGCCAGGGCGCCGGGGACGGAGAACACCTCGCGGACCGCGGGCGTCAGGTGCGGGCTGACGGCCTGCAGGTCCTCGTCGGAGACCTCGTCGAGGCCGACGTCGCGGGCCGCGGCGAGCACGACGAGCTTGCCCGTGATCTCGTGCGCGTCGCGGAACGCCACGCCCTGCCGGACGAGCCACTCGGCGACCTCGGTGGCCAGGGTGTAGCCGACGGGCGCCTGCTCGGCGAGCCGGTCGACCCGGACCGTCATCGTGGAGACCATCCCGGCCATCGCGGGCAGGACCAGCTCCAGGGTGTCGACCGCGTCGAACACCGGCTCCTTGTCCTCCTGCAGGTCCCGGTCGTACGCCAGCGGCAGGCCCTTGAGCATCGCCAGGACACCGGTGAGACCGCCGATGAGCCGGCCGGACTTGCCGCGGGCGAGCTCGGCGATGTCGGGGTTCTTCTTCTGCGGCATGATCGACGACCCGGTCGCGAACGCGTCGTCGAGCTGCACCCAGCCGAACGCGGGGGTCGTCCACAGCACGACCTCCTCACCGAGCCGCGACAGGTGCACGCCGGTGAGGGCCGCGACGAACAGGAACTCCGCGACGAAGTCCCGGTCGGAGACGGCGTCGATCGAGTTGGCCGCGGCGCTCGCGAACCCGAGCTCCTTCGCCACCTGCGTCGGGTCCAGCGGCAGCGACGACCCGGCGAGAGCGCCGGCGCCGAGCGGGCTGACCGAGGCGCGCGCGTCCCAGTCGCGGAGCCGGTCGAGGTCGCGCAGCAGCGACTGCACGTGCGCGAGCAGCTGGTGGCCGAACGCGATCGGCTGCGCCGGCTGGAGGTGCGTGAACCCGGGCGCGGGCGTGTCGACGTGCCGGGCGGCCTGCTCGACGAGCGCGTCGGCGAGCTCCACGATCCGGGCGGCGACGCCGCGGGCGTGGTCACGCAGGTACAGCCGCAGGTCGGTGGCGACCTGGTCGTTGCGGGACCGGCCGGCGCGCAGCTTCCCGCCGAGCGCGCCGAGGCGCTCCAGCAGACCCCGCTCGAGGGCGGTGTGCACGTCCTCGTCGTCGACCGTGGGCCGGAACTCGCCGGCGGCGCACGCCGACTCCAGGTCGTCGAGCGCGGCGAGCATCCGGCCGAGCTCGTCGGCGTCGAGCAGCCCGGCCCGGGCGAGGACCCGCGCGTGCGCCCGCGACCCGGCCAGATCGTAGGGCGCCAGCCGCCAGTCGAACTGCACGCTCACCGACAGCCGGGCGAGGGCCTCGGCGGGCCCGCCCGCGAACCGGCCGCCCCAGAGACGGGTCGGGGACTCAGAAGACGAAGTTGCCACGCGACGATCCTTCCATGTGCAAGATCGCGTTATTTCGACGGGCCGTCGAGATGGGCCCATTCGGTGAGTTTCGCCGCGAGCAGCTCTCCGGCGGTCGGCTGCCCGAGCGGGTCGGGCCCCTGCCGGGCGACGACCATGATGGTGTCGTCGCCGGCGATGGTGCCGACGATGTCGGGCAGCCCGGTGCGGTCGATGGCGCTGGCGAGGAACTGCGCGGCGCCCGGCGGGGTGCGCAGGACGACGAGGTTGCCGGAGCTGTCGGCGCCGGTGAGCAGCTCCCGCAGCAGCCGGATCAGCCGGGTCGGGGCCTCCTCCGCCGGGCGCAGCGCCCGCTCGCCGTCCTCGGGGATGAGGTACTCGCCGCGGACCTTGACGGCCCGCAGCTCCTCGAGGTCCCGCGACAGCGTCGCCTGCGTCACCTGGATCCCGTCCGCGGCCAGCAGCTCCGCGAGCTCCGTCTGCGACCGCACCGCCGACCCGCGGATCAGCGACGCGATCCGGTCGTGCCGCGCGGCCTTCGAGACGGGAACGCTCATGACGTCGCCCCGGCCGCGCCGCGGCGGTCGCCCTCCGCGCCGCTCACGAATGGTCCAGCAGCCAGGCCAGCAGCGCCTTCTGGGCGTGCAACCGGTTCTCGGCCTCGTCCCAGATCGCGCTCTGCGGGCCGTCCATCACCTCGGAGGTGATTTCGTCGCCACGGTGCGCGGGCAGGCAGTGCAGCACGATAGCCTCGGCATGGGCGTTCGCGAGGAGCTCCGCGTTCACCTGGTAGGGGCGGAAGGGCGTGATCCGGTCGAGCCCGTCGCCCTCCTGACCCATCGACGTCCACGTGTCCGTGACGACGACGTCCGCGTCCTTCACGGCCTCCGCAGGGTCCGGCACCCATTCGACGCTGCCCCGCCGGCGCGCGGCGTCCACAATGGACGCGTCGGGCTCGAAGCCGGCCGGGCCGCTCAGGCGCACCCGCATGCCGGCGGTGACCCCGGCGAGCGCGTAGGAGTTTGCCATGTTGTTCGCGGTGTCGCCGAGGTACGTGAGGGTCCGGCCCTCCGTCGAGCCGAGGCGCTCCCGTACCGTCAGAAGATCCGCGAGCAGCTGACACGGGTGGAAACCGTCGGTGAGCGCGTTGACGACCGGCACCGTCGCGTGCTCGGCCAGCTCCGCCACGCGGGCGTCCACATTGGACCGGATGACGATCGCCGACACGTACCGCGACAGGACCTTCGCCGCGTCGCCGATCTCCTCGCCCCGGCCGAAATGGGTGCTGACCGCGTCGATGATGAGCGGGGTGCCGCCGAGCTCGGCGATGCCGACCTCGAACGAGACCCGCGTCCGCAGCGACTGCTTCTCGAAGATGACGGCGACGGACCGCGGACCGGCGAAGGGCTTGAACCCGTGCCGGTCGGCCTTCATCGCCGCGGCCAGGTCGAGGATCTCCGCCTGCTCGGCCGTGGTCAGGTCGTCGTCCCTGAGCAGATGACGAGGCATCAGGCCCGCACCGCGTCCAGGGCCGGGCCGAGCGCGGCGAGGAACGCGTCGGCCTGCTCGTCGGTCAGGATGAGCGGCGGCGCGATGCGCAGCACGTCCGGCTGCGCCGCCTGGGCGAGGAACCCCGCGTCGCGCAGCACGGCGGCGAGCGCGCCGGCGGCCGGCCCGTTGAGGACGATGCCGAGCAGCAGCCCCGCCCCGCGGACCTCCCTGACCAGCGGGCTCTCGATGGCCTCGACGCCGCGGCGGATGCGCTCGCTGAGCTGCTTGACGTGCTCGAGGAGTTGCTCGGACTCGATGGTGTCGAGGACCGCGAGGGCGGCGGCGCAGCAGACCGGGTTGCCGCCGAACGTGGAGGCGTGCTGGCCGGGGCCGAGCAGGGTGGCGGCGCCGTCGAACGCGATCATCGCGCCGAGCGGCAGCCCGCCGCCGAGACCCTTCGCGAGGGTGACGACGTCGGGGCGCACACCCTCGGCCTGGTGGGCGAACCAGTGCCCGGTCCGGCCGATGCCGGTCTGCACCTCGTCGAGGGCGAGCAGCGCGCCGTGCCGGGCGGTGACCTCCCGCGCGGCGGTGAGGTAGCCGGCGGGCGGGACCACGACCCCGGACTCGCCCTGGATCGGCTCGAGCAGCACCATCGCCGTGTCTCCGTCGACTGCCGCCTCGAGCGCGGCGACGTCACCGTACGGGACGTGCACGACCTCGCCAGGGAGCGGGCGGAACGGCTCCTGCTTCGCGGGCTGCCCGGTGAGCGCGAGCGCGCCCATGGTGCGGCCGTGGAACCCTGCCTGCGCGGCCACGATCTTCGTGCGGCCGGTGCGGCGGGACAGCTTGAACGCGGCCTCGTTGGCCTCGGCGCCGGAGTTGCCGAAGAACACCGCGCCCGGCCGGCCGCCGAGGTCCAGGAGCCGCTCGGCGAGGGCGACGACCGGCGGCGACGCGAACAGGTTGGACACGTGGCCGAGCGTGGCGATCTGCTGCGTCACGGCGGCGACGACCGCGGGGTGGGCGTGGCCGAGCAGGTTGACCGCGATCCCGCCGAGCAGGTCCACATAGGACCGTCCGGCCTCGTCGACGACGACGGATCCGCTGCCGCTGACGAGTCCCAGCGACGGCGGCCCGTACGTGTTCATCACCGACGCCTCGAACCGCTGCACCAGCGTCATGCCGTCACCTCCGCTGCGCTCCGGCGCCGGCCTGACTGAAGCCCGCAATACCGATTCGCGGCCACTCCGCTCCGCTCCGGCCCGCTCATGAGCTCACCACCATGGTCCCGAACCCTTCCGATGTGAAGACTTCCAGCAGCAGGGAGTGGGGCACCCTGCCGTCGACGACGTGCGCGGCGGGCACGCCGCCCTTGACGGCGCGCAGGCACGCCTCCATCTTCGGCACCATCCCCGACTCGAGCGTCGGCAGCAGCTCGGTGAGCTCGTCCGCGGTCAGCTGCGAGATCAGCGACTCCGGGTCCGGGTAGCGGGCGTAGAGGCCCTCCACGTCGGTGAGCACCACGAGCTTGCGGGCCTTGAGCGCGATGGCGAGCGCCCCGGCGGCGGTGTCGGCGTTGAGGTTGTGCAGCACCCCGTCGGCGTCGGGCGCGACCGTCGACACGACCGGGATCCGCCCGGCGGCGATGAGGTCGGCGACGGCGCCGACGTTGACGTGCTCGACGTCGCCGACCTGGCCGATGTCGACCGGCGAGCCGTCGACGATCGCGGGCCGGCGCACCGCGGTGAACAGGCCCGCGTCCTCGCCGGACATGCCGACGGCGTGCGGGCCGTGCTCGTTGATGAGACCGACGAGCTCCCGGCCGACCTGCCCGACGAGCACCATCCGGACCACGTCGGCGGTCTCGGGGGTGGTGACGCGCAGGCCGCCCTTGAACTCGCTGGTGATGCCGAGCCGTTTGAGCATCGCCGAGATCTGCGGGCCGCCGCCGTGCACGACGACCGGCTTGATGCCGACGTGGCGCAGGAACACCATGTCGGCGGCGAACGCGCGCTTCAGCTCGTTGTCGAGCATGGCGTTGCCGCCGTACTTGACGACGACGGTCGAGCCGGAGAACCGCTCCAGCCAGGGCAGCGCCTCGATGAGGGTGTTCGCCTTGCCCAGCGCGATGCCGAGGTTCCGCCCGTTCATGAGACGTTCGCCTTCGCCGTCGCCGTCACGACGTTCGCCTTCGCCGTCATGACGAGTACGCCGAGTTCTCGTGCACGTAGCCCATGGACAGGTCGTTGGTCAGTACCGTGGCCGCCGCCGCACCCGCGTGCAGGTCGACGGTGACCGTGACCTCGCGGGCGCTGAGGTCCACCTTGGAGCGGTCCTCGCCGGCCGCCCCGCCCTTGCAGATCCACACGCCGTTGATGGCGACGTCGACCTCGTCGGCCTCGAACGCGGCCTCCGTGGTGCCGATCGCGGCCAGGATCCGGCCCCAGTTGGGGTCGTTGCCGAAGAACGCGGTCTTCACCAGGTTGTTGCGGGCGATCGACCGGCCGACCTCGACCGCGTCGTCCTCGCTCGCCGCGCCGGTGACCTCGATCGCGATCTCCTTCGTCGCGCCCTCCGCGTCGGCGACCAGCTGCGCGGCGAGGTCCTTGCAGACCGCGGTGACCGCCTCGGCCAGCTCCTCCTGGGTCGGCTGGATCCCGGCGGCGCCGCTGGCCATCAGCAGCACCGTGTCGTTGGTCGACATGCAGCCGTCGGAGTCGATCCGGTCGAACGAGACCCTGGTCGCGGCTCTGAGGGCCGCGTCGAGCACGTCCGCGTCGGCCACGGCGTCGGTGGTCAGCACCACGAGCATCGTGGCGAGCCCCGGCGCGAGCATGCCGGCGCCCTTGGCCATCCCGCCGACGGTGAACCCCTGCCCGTTGCGGGCGGCCGTCTTCGGCACGGTGTCGGTCGTCATGATGGCCTTCGCGGCGTCCGCCCCGCCGTCGCGGGCCAGCCCACGGGCGGCCGCGTCGACGCCGGACAGCAGCTTCTTCAACGGCAGCCGCTCACCGATCAGGCCGGTCGAGCAGACCGCGACGTCGCCGGCCCCGACCGGGAACCGCGACGCCCGCCCCGACAGCACGGCCGCGGTGTGCTCGGCGGTCGCGTGCGTGTCCTGGAAGCCCGACGGCCCGGTGCACGCGTTGGCGCCGCCGGAGTTGAGGATGACGGCCCGCACGATGCCGGCCCGCAGGACCTGCTGGCTCCACAGCACCGGCGCCGCTTTGATCCTGTTGCCGGTGAACACGGCCGCCGCCGTCCAGTCCGGCCCGTCGTTGACGACGAGCGCCACGTCCAGCGCTCCGGCGGTGGCCTTGATGCCGGCGGCGACCCCGGCGGCCCGGAAACCCTTCGGTGCGGTGACACTCATGGCGCGATCCCATCGGCGGTGAGCCCGGCACCCTCAGGCAGCCCGAGCATCAGATTCGCATTCTGTACGGCCTGGCCCGCGGCACCCTTGACGAGGTTGTCGATCGCCGAGACCACGATGATCCTGCCGCTGTCGACGTCCACGGTCGCCTGCAGGTGCGCGGCGTTGCTCCCGAACGTCGACGCCGTGTGCGGCCACTGCCCTTCCGGCAGCACCTGGACGAACTGCTCCCCCTCGTACGCCTGCCGGAGCACCTCGGCGGGGTCCGCGGTGGTCTTCGCCTTCGCCGTCACCGTCGCCAGGATGCCCCGCGGCATCGGCGCCAGGACCGGCGTCATCGACAGCGACGTCGCCCCGGTCGCCTGCTTGATCTCCGGCACGTGCTGGTGCGCCCCCACCTTGTACGGCGACAGCGACCCCATCACCTCGGACGCCAGCAGGTGCACCTTCGCGGACCGGCCCGCCCCCGACGTCCCCGACGCCGCGACCACCACGACGTCCTCGGGGCCGGCGACACCCGCGGCGATCAGCGGCGCGAGCGCGAGGACCACCGACACCGCGTAGCAGCCGGTGTTGGCGACCCGGCTGGACGCCGTGATCCGCTCCCGCTGCCCGGGCAGCTCCGGCAGCCCGTACGTCCACGTCCCGGCGTGCTCGCCGGGGTAGTACCTCGTCCAGTCGGTGGCCGCCGCGAGCCGGAAGTCCGCGCCGATGTCGACCACCTTCACCGACTCCGGCAGCTGCGCCGCGAGCGCCGCGGACTCCCCGTGCGGCAGCGCCAGGAACACGAGGTCGGCGCCGGACTCGGCGAGCACCCCGGCCTCGGTCGGCGCCAAGACGACATCACGCAGCGACCGCACGTGCGGGTGCACCGCTCCAACCTTCGACCCTGCCTGCGCAAACCCGGTTGCCACCCCCAGGTCGAGATGCGGATGCCCGGCGATCAGCCGCAGCAACTCCCCACCCGCATACCCTGAAGCCCCCGCAACAGCGACTCGTATTCCCATGCGTCCAACTGTATCTCTATGCATGCGTTGGTTTCAAGCAGATTGCGGACCCCGTCACTCCCGCCTCGGCATTCCCTTCAACTGATACACTGCGTAGCCCTCTGACTGCACCACCCAAGGTCAATTAGGTGGATGGAGTTAGGATGCTGGAGACCGGAACGCAGCGGCCATCACGGGTCCCGTAACCGCTCGCCGACCCGACCACCGCTTTCGCCTCCCAGCCCGCCAACCCACCACAACCCGTCCCGCCTTCACGCGCGCGAACACAGGAAGCAAACCTCGGCGCTGCCCGGTCGAGCGATCACGCGGGTCGAGCGGTCCACGGCCGTCGTGCCCTGGTGGCCCCGGCAGAGTCGACTGGCCACGCGCTCCGCACTCCAGCACGGGCCCGATGGGTGCGACGACGGCGGCCGACCACCGGATGCGGCGCGCACGCGCGATCCCAGCCAGCGCGGCACGCGCGGCTGTGCGCCGCGCAGCGGCGCATTGGGGTGCGGGTGAGAATCCCCGCCGGGACCCGCCGCGCCAGCGGTGGGGCGGAAGCACAGCGCTATTCAGGGTCTAGGACGCGGGCCAGTTGGGCGCGGTTGCGGACGTTCAGGCGGCGGTACAGGCGGGTCAGGTTCGCCTCGACGGCCTTGATCGACAGGAAGAGGGCGCGGGCGATCTCGCGGTTCGTGGCGCCGGCGCGGACGAGTTCCACGATGCGGCGTTCGGTCTCGGAGAGGCCTGCGCCGCGGCCGCCGTCGAGGCGGGCCAGGTCGGCGGCGGCGACCTCGCGCCAGGGGTGTGCCTCGGCGGCCGCGTAACGGCGGACGGCCTCGGAGAGGGCGGCCCGGGCGGCGCCGCGGCGGTGGGCCCGGCGTTCGAGGCCGCCCAGCGTGTAGTACGCCCGCGCGACCTCCAGCGGGTACGGGTGGTCCTGCCACTCCTCGATCGCCTGGTGCAGCGCCTCGGCGCCCTCGCGGGCCTCGCCGGTGGCGGCGGTGAGGACGGCGCGGGCGCGGGCCAGGCCGAGGAAGACGACGGTGCGGTCCAGGTGCCGGGCGTGCTTGTACACCTCCTCGAGCACCTCGGCGGCCTCGGCCCGGGCGCCGGCGCCGACGAGGGCCTCGATGAAGTCGGCGTGCCAGGGAAGGATGCCGGGGTCGAGGCGGCCGAGGCGCTGGTCGAGGGCGTACGCCTCGCGCAACGTCTCGGCGGCCGCGACCGGGTCGCCGCGCAGCATGTGCACGAGGCCGGAGGCGGCGTAGGCGAGCTTGATCCAGTCCTCGTCGCCGGCGGCGAGGCAGGCCGCGAGGCCGCGTTCGGCGTAGCCGGCGGCGGCCGTGGCGGTGCCGCCGCCGCTCTCGGCGAGGGCGGCCACGAGGTAGCCGGGGCCGGGGGTGGTCTCGACGTCGACGTAGAGGCGGACGCATTCGCGGCCGGCGGCGACGGCGTCGGCGCAGCGGCCGGCGCGCCAGTAGACGCCGGCGACGGACACGAGGACGGAGGCGAGGTCGCGGACGGTGCCGGCCCGTTCGACGGCGATGCGCAGGGCCTCGATGCGGCGGACGGCCTCGCCGGTCTCGCCCTTGAAGAGGCGGCTCATCGCGGCGACCTGCCGGGCGGCGACGGTCGCCGGGGTCAGGGAGAGGCCGCGGGCGAGCTTGCCGGCGCGTTCCAGGTATTCGTCGCCCTGGGTGCCGAGCAGGATGTTGCCCTTCCAGCTGAGCACCTCGACGAGCCGCTCCATGTCACCGCACAGCTCGGCGGCCTCCTCGGCGCGCTTGAGCTCGGCGAGGGCTCCTTCGCCGTCGCCGTCGTAGTAGGCCTTGACGCCTTTGTACAGACGGACGTGGGCGAGCAGGTCGGGGGCGTCGACGGCCTCGACGAAGGCGGCGTCCAGCAGCGGGCCGGAGTTGGAGTGGTCCTCGCCGGACATCTCGACGAGCAGGAGCCGGGCGCCGATGCGGGTGCGGCGGTCGGCGGCGTCGCGCAGCGCGGCGGTCGCGTGCCGGCGGGCGGCGGCGGGCGATCCGGCGGCATACGCGTACTGCGCGGCGCTCAGCCGGCGGACCGCGCCGACGCCGGGGGTGTCGCGCGGTGTGCGGTCGGCCGCGAGGGCCGCGAGGTCGGCGGCGACGGCCGGGGCACCGCGGAGGCGCGCCGCGGACGCCGCGTCGGCGAGGCACTCCGCGAGGGCCTCGTCGGGTTCGGGCCGGGCGGCGGCGAGGTGCCGGGCCCGGTCGACCGGGTCGGAGACGGTGTCGGCAAGGCGTTCGTGGGCCTCGCGGCGGGCGGCGGCGGTCGCGTCGGCGTACACCATCTCGCGCAGCAGCGGGTGGCTGAACCGGATCGCTCCGTCGGCGTCGGCATCCAGCACCGACGACGCCAACGCCGCGTCGAGGTGGTGCTCGGCGAGGCCGCACCGCTGCAGGAGGGCGAGGCTGGGACGGGCGGCGGCCGCGACGACCAGCAGCGCGGGCCAGTCCGGGGCGGGCAGCGCCGCGAGCCGCGCGGCCAGCAGCGAGCGGAGACGGTCGGGCACGGGCAGCGGGTCGGTGGTCGGCACCGGTGCCACGCCGAGCGCGCGGCCGAGCTCGACGGCGTACAGCGGGTTGCCGGCGCTGGCCTCGTAGATCCGGTGCAGGTGCGCGCGTCCGGCCTCGGCGCCGAACCTGGCCCGGAGCAGGTCGGCGACGTCGCTCTCCGGCAGCGGCGGCACCAGCAGCGTCGTGCCCGGCGGTGGGCACAGGTCGAGGCGGGTGGGGCGGTCGCCGTCGGTGATCCGCTCGGCGGCGAGGATGCGCACGGGTGCATCGCCGAGCCGGCGGGCGACGAACCGGAGGACCTCGGCGCTCGGCTCGTCGATCCACTGGACGTCGTCGAGGACGAGGAGCAGGGTGCGGTCGGCGGCGAGGGCGCGCAGGAGCTCGAGCACGGCGAGGCGCACGGCGAGCTGGTCGTGCGGGGTCGCGGGCAGGGCGCTGCGCAGCAGGGCGCCGTCGAGGGCGGCCCGCAGGTGCGCGGGCAGGTGCTCGGCGGCGTCGGGCGCGCCGTCGAAGAGGTCGACGAGCGCCAGGTACGGCAGGTCCGCCTCGGCCTCCGCGGCGGCGGCGCGCAGCACGAGCGCGTCGGTCTCGGCGCCCGCGATGGCGTCGAGGATGGTGGACTTACCGATGCCCGCGGGGCCGTAGAGCAGCACGCCACCGCCGCCCGCAAGGCGCTCGCGGGCGTGCGCCAGGAGATCGGCGCGGCCGAACGGTACAACCGGCCAGGTGCTCACCACCACTGTTCCACCACGACGCCGAGTCTCTCCCGAACGCCACGCCGCCGCAACGGCTGCCCAACGCGGGTGAGCGTCCAGGCGTCGCGATGTTGAACACCGTCAGCGGAGCCGGTCGCAGGGCAGGACGGCCTCCCAGCCGAGGACCGGCCACTGTGCGGTATGGACCGTCACCCTCCGCAAACGGGGCTCCGCTTGGCATTGGGCGCGGGCGTACGACACGGTGGTGTCCCAGCGCGGGAGGCCGTCGGTGTAGCCGCCCGGTCGCAGACCGGCGACGCTCACCGCCGCCACGAGTGTCGCCAACGCGACAAACGGGACGGCCCCGAACCGGCCGTCCGGACGATCGCCGGGGAGTGTCAGAGCTACGGCCGCGGCGATGTTGGGCAGCGTGATCAGCACCAGGTACCGGCCCTCGGGGGCGCCGTGCACGGCGAGCTGGAACGCGCCCGCGAACGCGGCGAACCCGGCCAGGAGCGCCGCGAGCCGCCACTGCGGCCGGGTCTGGCGCAGCAGCGCGAGCGCGACGCAGGCGGCGGGGACCGCCAGGCCGAGCAGCACGACGGCACGGTGCGAGAGCCATGCGTCGTCGAAGGCGTCGAGGAAGCCGAGGAACGAGCGCGGCACGCCCCAGCGCAGGTAGGTGCCGGCGACGGAGACCGGGTCCAGGTCGGGCCGCTCCCCCACGTCCCGCCGGGACCCGCCCGCCAGCAGCGGCACGAGCTGCAGCGCCGCACCGGGCAGCAGGGCACCGGCCCGCAGCAGCGCGTCCCGGTCCCGGCGGAGCCCGAGCCGCAGCAGCGCCACCGGCACGAGCAGCAGCCCGAGGATCGAGTTGAGCACCGCGAGGGCCGGCAGGGTGTACGCGACCACCCGCGGGAAGGTCCGCGACGGTGACCACAGCAGCATCCACAGTCCCGCGTACACGAGGGGGAACTGCAGCTGCGCGAGGGTGTTCGGCACGTACCCCACCGGCACGGCGGCGGCCCCGGCGACGACCCAGGCGCCGGCCCCCAGACGGTCCCGGGCACCGGCCCCCAGACGGTCCCCGGCGCCGGCCCCCAAGCGGTCCCGGGCGGCGGCGAACACGGCGGTGGCCAGCAGCGCGGTGAGGGCGGCGGCGAAGGTGGCGTTGAGCGCCGCGGCCCAGGAGACGGGGAAGAGGGCGATGACGGCGAAGCACCCGCGGGCCACGGTGTGGAAGTAGCCGTTGAAGGGCGTCGCGAAGGGTTCGTACCAGGGCAGGCTCAACGCGTCGGTGAGGAACTCCTGCCCGTCCTCGGCCCAGACGCTGTTGAACCCGCCGCGGAGCAGGCCGGCGGCGAAGAACAGCGGCAGGGCCCAGCGGACAGCGTTCACACCGGGTCAAACGAACGGGCGCCCCGCACCGCAGTGCGAGGCGCCCGCCGCATTAACAGCCGGCCCGCCGGAAAACCGAGCGGGAGCGGAACCTACAGCTTGCCGTCGGCCACGGCCTGGGCCACCCACGGGATGACCTCGTCGAGCATCTCGTCGAGCGAGGTGGTCGCCTCGTAGCCGAGGACCTCCTTGGCCTTCGACACGTCCGGGACGCGCTTCTGCACGTCGTACTCGTACGGGTCGTCGGACACGACGCTGAACGGCACGCCGTCGCCCTTGATCTTCTTCCAGATCACCTCGGCGAGCTCCAGCACCGTGGTCGACTCGGCGGTGGAGATGTTGAAGTCCTGGTTGAGGGCGTCGTCATGCTCCATGACGGCGATGATGCCCTTGGCGAGGTCGCCGCCGTAGGTGTAGTGGCGGACCTGCTCGCCGGTGCCGAGGATGTGCAGCGGGTCCTGGCCCTTCACGATCTTCTGCACCAGGTCGGGCACGACGTGCGACATGGCGAGCTTCACGTTGCCGGACAGGACCTCGACCTCGCCGAGCGCGCGGCCCTCGCCGACGCCGACGCAGTTGAACGGCCGGACGATCGAGTAGGGCAGCTTGTACTGGTCCCAGGCCGCCTTCGCGTAGTACTCGACGGCGAGCTTCTGGAAGCCGTACGACGACAGCGGCGGCGGCACGAGACGCTCGTCGCCCTCCTTCGACGGCCAGTGCGTGGTCGACTCGAAGACCATCGACGACGACAGGTAGGTCATCTTCTTGAGGTTGCCGTCGCGGTGCGCCTTGATGGCCGCGTCGCAGGAGGAGGCCATGATCCGCTCGTTGGTGGCGAGCAGGTCGTAGGCGTAGGCGTGGAAGTAGGAGATGCCACCGATCATCGCCGCGCCGGCGATGAAGTGGTCGCAACCGTCGAGCAGCTCCGTGACGAGGTCGACGTCGCGCGCGTCGCCCTCGACGAACCGGTAGTCGGGGTGGGAGTCGTAGCTACGGGTGACCGGACCGTACTTCGAGTAGTTGTCCAGGCCGACCACCTGGTAGCCGCGGGACAGCAGCTCCTCGACGACATAACCACCGATGAAGCCGGCCGAGCCGGTGACCAGGACCTTTGGCACAGACACTCCTTAGTTCTGAACTGCTTCGTGATTGCTGGAAAAGGTGTCGCGGACCTCGGCGGGGGCCACCGTGGACGCCGCGCGGGCCGCCTGCGCGTCGTCGCGGGCCGCGGACGACGCCGGACGCTTCGCGAGCTGTTCCATGGTGAGCCTGCGGCCGAACGCGAACCGGTACCACTTCAGGTAGCTGGGCAGGAACCGGCCGACGTCGAAGCGGGACTCGCCGAGCTGGCGGTCGAGCCAGATCGTCGGGATCTCCGCGACGGGCAGCCGCAGCCGCGCCGCCTTCGCGGTCAGCTCGATGCCGATCTCGAACCCGGTCTTGCTCTCGATGCCGACCTGCCGGACGTACGCCGTCGAGTACGCCTTGAAGCTGTTGGTCGCGTCGCGGGTGCCGACGCGGGCGAACATGTACAGGGTCCGGCCGGCGCCGCGGGACAGCGCCCGCTTGAACCGGGGGCCGCCGACCTGCTGCCCGCCGGGCATGTACCGGGACGCGGCCGCGACGACCACGCCACGCTCGACGAGCCGGGCGAGGTCCTCGATCTGGCGCGGGTCGTCGGAGCCGTCGGCCATCGTGACGACGGCGACCGGGGCGCGGGCGACGTCGATGCCGAAGCGGATCGCGTTCGCCGGGCCGCGGCCGTACGTGTTCAGCACGGTGCGGACGCGGGGGTCGCGGGCGGCGACGCTGTGCGCGAAGGGCACGGTGGTGTCCTCCGGCATGTCGTGCACGACGAGGACCTCGGCCGGCATGAGCACGGCGCGGAGGATCCGTTCGAGGCAGGGCACGATCGCCTCGCCCTCGTTGTACACGGGGATGACCACAGAAACCTGCGGCGTAAGAGTCATGCAGGCACCTCCGCTACGCTACGGCGCCTGCCTGACCGGTCGCTGCGACACTGTATGCCCAGACCTCCGCTGCGCTCCGGTCCGGTCATACCCGCACGCCCTTGTTGGTGATGCCCCACATGTCCGCGACCGGGATGTCGGTCTGCAGGTCGCGGTACTCGGGGTGCGGCGCGGCGATGATCAGCAGGTCGGCCTTGGCGAGGACCTCGTCCTGCGACACGAACCGGTCGTCCTTGACGTACGGGTCGCTGCAGAGGGTCTCCTTCGCCTTCAGCATGACGACCTTGCGCAGCTTGTAGGCCAGGGACTCGCGGATGTCGTCGCTGCCGCCCTTGAACGCCATGCCGAGGATGCCGACCGTCATCTCCGACAGGTCGAAGCGCTCCTGCAGCTTCGACACGACGTACAGCGGCAGTCCCTCGTTGATCAGCATGGCGCTGTGGCCGAGGACGAACGTGTTGTTGGTGAACGCCGCCAGCTGCATCGTGTCCTTGAGCAGGCACGGACCCGCGGCGAAACCGGCGCCCGGCATGTCGTTGGCGCGCGGGTACTGGAAGCGGATGGCGTGCCGGATCCGCTCGAAGTCCAGGCCGAAGTCGTTGGACATCATCCAGAACTGGTTGGCGGCGGCGAACTTGATGTACCGCCACGTGTTGGTGAACAGCTTCGCGAGCTCGGCCTCCTCGGGCTCGAGCCGCACGATGTCGCTCGCCAGGTTGCGGAACAGCTTCTCGGCCCGCTCCATCGCCGCGGGGTTGCGGGCGGCGACGATCTGCGGCAGCTCGAACAGCTCGGTCATCGCCTTGCCCTCGGCGATGCGCTCGGGGCAGAAGGCCACGTCGGCCTGCACGCCGAGGCGCGTGATGAGCTTCTCGGTGAGGGCGGTGACGCCGGGGTGCACGGTGCTGCGCAGGACGATGAGCTGGCCGTCGCGCAGGTATTCGGCGCAGCGTTCGATCGCCGCGGGGACCGCGCCGATGTTGGGGTTGAGGTGCTCGTCGACGGGCGTGCCGACGATCACGACGAGGTGCTCGGCCGACGCGACGGTCGCCGGGTCGGTGCTGGCGGTGAGCCTGCCCTCCTTGACGGCGGTGGCGAGCGGCTCGGCCGCGCCCTCCTCGTCGAACGGCAGCCGTCCGTCGTTCACCACCGCGACCGCGGCGGCGTTGATGTCGTACAGGGTGACCTGCAGGCCGCGGGAGGCCATGGCGATGCCGAGCGGCAGTCCGACCCGGCCGCAACCTCCGATGATCACGACGTCGGTCGTGAAACCTGCCGATGCACTATCGTCTGACACGCGCTGCCCCTCCAGGAGAGCCGAGATCGAAGCCGGCGCTTGGCGCGGGCCGAGCCTTCAGGATGACCTCACGCCACGTGACAAGACGGAGGATGGCTCGGCGCCGTGACGGTACCACTTCTGCACTTGCGGCTCCCGACCCGTTCAGGGTGAAGCGTCCCGCCCCACACCTTTCCCCCGCCTTTCCCGCCAGCGGAAATATCGCTCGGTCCGATATCTGACCGTCGCCTGGCAGGGGCCTCGACCGTTGTGACCAACCGTTCGGGCGGCCGCATCTGTCCGATGCGGCCGCCCGTGTTCGGCTGTGCGGAGGGTCACCTCCGGCAGGCGCGCCGCCCGGGCGGTCACGCCGCGCGTCTGCGGTCACGCGCCCCTGAGGGTCGCGCCGAAGCGGTCGGCGGCGACGGCGACGGCGGCGTCGCGGGCTGCGAGGGCCTCCTCGCCGGTGAGCGTGCGGTCCGGGGCGCGGAACGTCAGCTTGTACGCCAGGGACTTGCGTCCCTCGCCGAGCTGCTCGCTCTCGTACACGTCGAAGAGCCGCACCGATTCGAGCAGCGCACCCGCTCCGTCGGTGAGCGCGGCCTCCACGTCGCCGGTCGGGGTCGCGGCGTCCACGACGAGCGCCACGTCGAGCAGCGCCGTCGGGAAGCCCGACAGCCGCGGCGCGGTGGCCACGTCCGGCAGCGGCAGCGCGTCGAGGTCGAGCTCCATCGCCACGGTGCGGCGGGGCAGGTCGAGGTCGGCGCAGACCGCCGGGTGCAGCTCGCCGGCGTGCCCGACGACGGCGTCGCCGACGAGCAGCGCGGCGCAGCGGCCCGGGTGCCACGGCGCGACCGCCGCGGATCCAGTGGCGGCCTTGACGGTGATCGTCACCCCGGCCGCCTCGGCGGTGATCCGGGCGGCCTCGACGGCGTCGGCCCAGTCGGCGGGGCGGCCCGCGCCCCACCAGCCCGCCGGGTCGGCGTCACCGGCGATGACGGCGGCGACGTGCCACGGCTGGTGCGGCAGCAGCGCCTCCGCGGCCCGCAGCTCCTCGGCCGGCGGCGGCCCGTCGACGCCCGCGGCCGGCGCGACCTGGACGGGTCCGCCGGGCAGGAAGACGGTGCCGAGCTCGAACAGCGCGACGTCCCGCAGGCCGCGGCCGAGGTTGCGGCGCAGCGCGCCCAGCAGCGGCGGCAGCAGCGTCGTGCGCATCCCCGGCTCCTCCTCGGAGAGCGGGTTGCGCAGCAGCACCATGTCGCGGCGGGGGTCGCCGGCCGGGATCCGCAGCGCGTCGAGGGTTGCCTCGCCGACGAACGGGTAGCACAGCGACTCGACGAACCCGGCGTCGGCGAGGGCGCGGCCGACGGTGCGGCGGCGGCGCTGCGTGACGGACAGGCCCGCGCCGGGCGGCGCGATCGGCAGGACGCTGGGGATCCGGTCGTACCCGTCGAGGCGCAGCACCTCCTCGACCAGGTCGGCCGGGTCGACGAGGTCGAGCCGCCAGCTCGGCGGGGTCACGACCGCGCGCCCGTCCTCGACCTCGACCGCGGCGCCGATCATCGTCAGCACCTCGACGACCCGCTCGGGCGTGTAGTCGATGCCGGCGAGCTCCGACGGCCGGGTGAGGGCCATCGTGACCGGCGCCGGCGGCGTGACCGCGTAGACGTCGGTGACCCGCTGGTCGACGGTGCCGCCGCCGTGCTCGGCGAGCAGCGCCGCGGCCCGCGCGCATGCGGCGGCGGTGATCTGCGGGTCGACGCCCCGCTCGTAGCGCTTGCCGGCCTCGCTGGGCAGCTTGTGCCGGCGGATCGTGCGGGCGACCGACAGCGGGTCCCAGTGCGCGGCCTCGAGGAGCACGTCGACGGTCGTCGCCGACACCTCGGTGGTGCTGCCGCCCATGACGGCGGCGAGCGACACGACACCGGAGTCGTCGGCGATGACGATGTCCTGCGGGTCGAGGGCCCGCTTGACGCCGTCGAGCGTCGTCAGCGTCTCCCCCGCGGCGGCGCGCCGCACGACGAGGGCGCCGGTGAGCCGCTCCAGGTCCCACGCGTGCATCGGCTGGCCGGTCTCGAGCATCAGGTAGTTGGTGATGTCGACGGGCAGCGAGATGGACCGGACGCCGGCGACGGCGAGGCGGGACTTCATCCACTGCGGGGTCGGCGCGGCCGGGTCGACACCGCGGACCGCGACGGCGGTGAACCGGTCGCAGGCGACGCTGTCGCGCACGTCGATGCGGTACGCGTCGGTGCCGTCGCCCTCGATCGGCACGATCGCCGCGACCGGGTCGCGGTACGCGCCGCCGAGGGAGTGCGACAGCTCCCGGGCGAGGCCGCGCACGGAGAAGCAGTAGCCGCGGTCCGGGGTGACGTTGACCTCGACGACGATGTCGTCCAGCCCCACGATCGGCCGGGCCTCGGCGCCGGGCGCCGCGGTGCCGGCGGGCAGCACGATGATGCCCTCGTGCTCGTCGGAGACGCCGAGCTCGCGGGCGGAGCAGATCATGCCGTTGGAGATGTGTCCGTACGTCTTGCGGGCGGCGATCGCGAACCCGCCGGGCAGGACCGCCCCGGGCAGCGCGACGACGACGAGGTCGCCCTCGGCGAAGTTGCGGGCGCCGCAGATGATGCCCTGCGGCTCGGGGTTGCCGACGTCGACGAGGCAGTACCGGATGGGCTTCTTCAGCCCCTGCAGCTCCTCGATCGACTCGACCCGGCCGACGACGAGGGGACCCTCGACGGACGCGCCGGCGTCGGTCATCTCCTCGACCTCGAGGCCGACCTTGACGAGGGCCTTCTCCAGGCCGTCGGCGGTCAGGTCCGCCGGCAGGTCGACGTGCTCACGCAGCCATGACAGGGGTACGCGCATCTCAGGCCTCCCATCCGAACGCCCGCGCGTAGCGCACGTCGCCCTCAACCATGTCCCGCATGTCGGCGGCCGCGTTGCGGAACATCAGCGCCCGCTCGATGCCCATGCCGAACGCGAACCCGGAGTACTCGTCGGGGTCGATGCCGCAGGCGCGCAGCACCCGCGGGTTGACCATGCCGCAGCCGCCCCACTCGACCCAGCGGGCGCCGTCACGGTGGTGCGGGAACCACATGTCGATCTCGGCGCCGGGCTCGACGAACGGGAAGTAGGACGGCCGCAGGCGGGTCTCCGTGCCCGGGCCGAACAGTCCCTTGACGAAGTGGTCGAGGGTGCCCTTCAGGTGCGCCATCGTGATGCCCTTGTCGATCACGAGGCCCTCGACCTGGTGGAACACGGGCGTGTGGGTCGCGTCGAGCTCGTCGGTGCGGTACACCCGCCCCGGGCAGACGATGTAGATCGGCGGCTTGCTGGTCGTCATCGTCCGCGCCTGCACGGGTGACGTGTGCGTGCGCAGCACGATCCGCGAGTCGACGTCCTTGGCGACCTCATGGGTGTGGTCGGGGCCCGCGCCGCCGGCGGCGACGAAGAACGTGTCCATCATCGAGCGCGCCGGGTGGTCCGGGTGCATGTTGAGGGCGTCGAAGTTGTACCACTCCCACTCGGCCTCGGGGCCTTCGGCGATCTCGTAGCCCATGCCGACGAACAGGTCGCCGACCCGCTCCATGATCTTGGTCAGCGGGTGCTGGGCGCCGCGGGGGCGGCGGCCGGTCGGGAGGGTGACGTCGACCGTCTCCTCCACCAGGACGCGCTCCTCGCGCTCCGCGGTCAGGGCGGCGAGCCGGGCGTCGAACGCCGCCTGCACCGCGACGCGGGCCTCGTTGACGCGCTTGCCCGCGTCGGCCTTGGCCGCCGGTGGCAGCGAGCCGATCTCGCGGCGGGCGAGGGAGATCGGGGCGCGGTCGCCGAGGTGCTGCGACTTCAGCGCGGCGAGGGCGTCGAGGTCGCTCGCGCCGGCGAATGCCTTGTCAGCGCTTGCCACGGCGTCGTCCAGGGCGTCCTGGGCGAGCAGCATCGCCTGCTTCGGGTCATACGGATCATTGCGGTACGTCATCGGACTCTTCCCACGGGAGGTTGGCCCCATTACAGGCCCCGGACAGTGTAGAGAAGGGCGCCCGCCGGCCGTGGGAAGGTGTCAGGAGGTGCGACGTCCTGCCCGCCCACCGTCACCGGCGGGCCAGATAAACAGGCGCGTGCTCACATCGACTCCTTTGACACGTTCAGTGCTTTCGCCGAAGCGTACAGGCACACCGCGGCGGCCGCAGCCAGGTTCAGGCTCTCGGCGCCGCCGAGGATGGGCACCCTGACGCGCGCGTCGGCGGCGTGCTTGAGTTCCTCGCGGAGGCCGTGCGCCTCGGATCCGAACAGCCACGCGGTGGGCCGCTCCAGGTCGGACAGCTCGAACAGGTCCGAATCGCCGTAACCGTCGGCGGCGAGGACCCGCAGGCCGGCGTCGCGCAGCGCGGTGACCGTGGCGGCCGCGTCGCGGGCCCGGACCACGTCGACGTGGAACAGGCTACCCGCGGAGGAGCGCACCGCCTTGCCGTTGTACGGGTCGACGCTGTCGCCCGCGAACACGACCGCGGTCGCGCCGGCGGCGTCGGCGGTGCGCAGGACGGTGCCGGCGTTGCCGGGGTCGCGGATGTCGGCGCAGACGGCGACCAGCCGGGGCTTCTTGCGCAGCGCGTCCGCGAGGGGGACGTCGCGCTGGGTGCAGACGGCGACCAGGCCCTGCGGCTGGACGGTCTCGGTGAGCGCGGCGAGGGCCTCGTCGTCGACGACGCTGACCCGGGCCCCGTCCAGGAGGGCGGCGTGGCGGGTGAGGGCGTCGGCGGTGCAGTACACCTCGACGGCGACGCCGCAGCGGAGCGCCTCGCGGACCGCCTGGGGGCCCTCGGCGAGGAAGCGGCCGGTCTCGTCCCGGTCGCGGCGGCGCTGCAGCCGCCGGGCAGCGACAACCCGGGGGGTCCGTGTGGTGAAGACCGCCCCGGGTTGCCCAGTTCGCACTGCGTCAGGCTGCGGCAACGGCCGTCTTCGCCACCGCGACCAGGCCGCTGAACGCCTTCGCGTCGTTGACGGCCAGCTCGGCGAGGATCTTGCGGTCGACCTCGACGCCCGCCAGGCGCAGACCCTGGATCAGGCGGTTGTAGGTGAGGCCGTTCGCGCGGGCGGCGGCGTTGATACGGGTGATCCAGAGCTGGCGGAAGTCACCCTTGCGGTCGCGCCGGTCCCGGTAGGCGTACTGCATCGAGTGCAGCATCTGCTCCTTGGCCTTGCGGTACAGCCGCGAGCGCTGCCCGCGGTAGCCGCTGGCGGTCTCCAGAACGGTACGGCGCTTCTTCTGGGCATTCACTGCCCGCTTCACGCGTGCCACGGTTCGTTACTCCTCATGCGAGACCGGCCCTGAGTCATGCGGGCCGGTCGGAAAAGTCAGGAAAGGGGGGAGCTGCGGTACGCGTGATTAGAGGCCGAGCATCTTCTTGACGCGCGTGGTCTCGGTCTTGGCGAGCTCGACGGTGCCGCTGAGCCGGCGGGTCCGCTTGCTGGGCTTGACCTCGAGCAGGTGGCGCTTGCCGGCCGGCTCGGCGATGAACTTGCCGCGACCGGTGATCTTGACGCGCTTCTTCATCCCGGAGTGCGGTTTGAACTTCGGCATGGCTGATGTTGCCCCTTCATGTGCGGCGCGCCAGAGCCGGCACCCTCCCCGTCGGAACGAGAGGGTGCCGTGGCGCACCGGCGCACAGGCCGGGATGACCGCTGTGCGGGTCCCGCCCGCACGACGCGGTCGTTGTGGTGTGGTGCAGTGGTGCCGGGTGGTGCTCTATCCCTGGTCGGCGGTGACGACCTCGGGCAGGACGGCTGCTTCGCCCTCCGGCGCGGCGGTGTCCCCTCCGGTGTCCACTGAGGAATCCTCAGCGCGACCCTCACGGGAAGCGGTCGCCGCGGCCTTCACGTTGCGGTGAGGCGCGAGGACCATGATCATGTTGCGGCCGTCCTGCTTCGCGGACGCCTCGACGAAGCCCAGCTCCGAGATCTCCTCCGAGAGCTTGCGCAGCAGCCGGAACCCCAGCTCCGGGCGGCTCTGCTCGCGGCCTCGGAACATGATCGTTACCTTGACCTTGTCGCCCTGCTTCAGGAACCGCATGACGTGACCCTTTTTGGTCTCGTAGTCGTGCGGGTCGATCTTCGGGCGGAGCTTCATCTCCTTGATGACGGTCTGCTGCTGGTTACGCCGGGCTTCCCGGGCCTTGAGCGCGCTCTCGTACTTGAACTTGCCGAAGTCCATGAGCTTGCAGACGGGCGGGCGTGCCATGGGCGCAACTTCGACCAGGTCCAGGTCCACGTCGGCGGCCAGCTGGAGTGCGCGCTCGAGCGGGACGATGCCCACCTGCTCACCCTCCGGGCCGACCAGCCGGACCTCACGTGCCCGGATCTGCTCGTTGACGCGTGGCTCGACGCTGATGTGGCCTCCTCGATCGGTGCTGTCTGGTGTGCCGACCGAAGCGGAAAAGCCCCCGGATGCGCAGCGCGCATGCGAGGGCCCACTCGACCACACCACCCCGCAACGAGGCCATGCGATCAGACCGGGACCCGGCTGCCCAGAGCTGCACGGGTGGGAGTTTTACCTCCGCTTCGAACACGCCTCGCTCCATTACGGGACGCGGCGTGCGGTCGACTCCAGCTACTCTACCACGCTGCTCGTCAGCGACGCCGCGTGCAGGGCCCGCAGCCCGCGGGCCGCCTTGACCGCGTGGTCCTTGTCCGCGATCTGCACCGCCATCACCGAGACCCGCTCGTCGTCGTGCAGGTCCAGGGTGAGCCACGGGGCGCCACGGCCGAACGTGACGGCGCGCACCACGTCCCACGGCAGGTCGTAGGAGCCGATGATGTTCTGCACCCGGACCCCGGTCTCGTCGGCCTCGACCTTGGGCCTGGCCATCAGCAGGATGGCGAGCGCGGCGCAGATCCCCAGGCCGATCATGGCGGCCTGGTCACCGCGCTGGAAATAGCCGGGGCCGTCGCCGGTCTTGCCGTGCAGCCCCATCGCGATGAGCGTGAAGACCACCACGACCACGGCGGCGAGGACGAAGGCAAGGATCCTGGCGCGCCGCGGACGGGCGAGAACGGTGCTGCTCACACCGATGAGACTACAACCGGCACGCGTGGATGCCGGTCACCAGGATGGCCCGGGCGCCCACCTCGTACAGCTCGTCCATGATCCGGTGCACCTCGTCGCGCTGGACCATCGCCTGCACGGCGACCCAGCCCTCGCGGTGCAGCGGCGACACCGTCGGCGACTCGATGCCGGGGGTCAGCGCCACGGCCGCGTCGAGCGCGTCGGCGCGCACGTCGTAGGCGAGCATCACGTACCGGCGGGCCACCAGGACGCCCTGGAGGCGGCGCAGCAGCTGCTTCGCCGCGGGAGCCAGCTCACCGGTCCCGCTGCGGCGCACCAGTACCGACGACGACTTGAGGATCGGCTCGCCGAAGGTCTCCAGCCCGGCCTGGCGCAGGGTCGCCCCGGTCTCGACGACGTCGGCGATCACGTCGGCGACGCCGAGGCGGATCGCGTTCTCCACGGCGCCGTCGAGCCGGATGACCTCGGCGGTCACGCCGTGCTCGGCGAAGTAGCGCTCCATCACGCCCGGGTAGGCGGTCGCGACCCGCAGCCCGGCCAGGTCGGCGGGCTTGTCGCCATCGATCGCGCCGGCCACTCCGGCGAAGCGGAACGTGGCCCGCCCGAAGCCCAGGTCGAGCAGCTCCTCGGCGCCGCTGTCGGCGTCGATCAGCAGGTCGCGGCCGGTGATGCCGAGGTCCAGGTCGCCGGAGCCGACGTAGGTGGCGATGTCACGGGGGCGCAGGTAGAAGAACTCGACGTCGTTGGCCTCGTCACGGCACAGCAGGTCCTTGGGGTCGGAGCGCTGGCGGTAGCCGGCCTCCTGGAGCATCTGGGCGGCGGGACCGGACAGGGTGCCCTTGTTGGGCACGGCGATACGCAGCATCGGTGGGCCTTTCGAAGACAGGAGGGACGGGATCGCGGCTACCGGCCTACAGATGTCGGTAGACGTCCTCCAGCGACAGCCCTGTCGCCAGCATCAGGCACTGCACCTGGTACAGCAGCTGTGAGAGCTCCTCGGCGGTGCGCTCGCGACCCTCGTGCTCCGCGGCCATCCAGCTCTCGGCGGCCTCCTCGACGACCTTCTTGCCGATGAAATGGACGCCCTTCTCCAGCGCGGCGACCGTGCCGGAGCCCGGGGTGCCCGCGGCGGCCTTGGCGGTCAGCTCGGCGAACAACTCGTCAAAGGTCTTCACGGGCACGAATTCTCGCAGGCCCGGCCGCGAAAGGGGAATCACGATCACGACAGGCGTGTCCTGCCTCACGCCGCACGGTCGGCCGGTTCACCCCACCGTGAACTCGTGGTCGTCCACTCCCTGGACGCTGCCGTCCGCCATCGAGACGTAGTACGCCTCGATCGTGTACCGGCCGGTCGCGAGCGTCAGCGGCACCCTCGCCTCACCGACCGCGGGCGCGCCCGCCGTCAGCTGCACGGGCTGGTCCACGACGACCTGCTCGACCCCGCCCACTCCCCCGCGGATCCGCAGGTGCACGGTGCCCTCCGGCACGATCCCCGCCAGGTGCACGGTGAACGACTTGCCGACCACCTGCCCCTGCTGCGGGTCGATCACCCACACCGGCGCGTAGATCTCCGACGGCGGCAGCTGCTTCACCGGCCGGCTGGTGTCGACCGCGCCCCACAGCTTCGCCACGGCCGAGCCGTCCACCGTGATCCGCACCCCGTCGATCCGCTTCACCGACGTGTACGACGCCGCCGCGGCGACCGTCGACACCAGCTGCTGCACCGCGAGCGCGGGCGTGCCGGACCGTGGCCCCGCACCCACATCGGCCAGGTCGACGACCACGACCCTGCCGTCGAAGGCGACCCCGCGCACCGTCACCGAGTCCGGCCACAGCGACAGATAGTCGGGGTCGGCGGCGGTACCGGCGCGCAACGCCTCACCGACGGCCGCCGCCACCCGGTGCGCGTCGTCGTCGACCGGGAGCGGCAGCTCGTGGAACTCCCGCACCAGCCGGTCGTTGCGGGCGTAGTACACCGGCAGCAGCACCGTCACGGGCTGCTGCGCGGTGGGGGGCGGCGGCTGCGAGGGAAGCGTCGGCGCGGGCACCGCCGGCAGCCGGTCCTGCGTCCCGTCCGGCCCCGGCACCCGTTCGGGGACGAACACCACCACCGCGAGGGCGATGACGGCGGCGACCGCCGCGGCCGCGGCGAGGACCGCCCAGCCGCCCCGGCGCCGCTGCTCGATCCGGCCGCGGATGCGCGGCAACGCGTCCGGCGCCACCTCGACGGTGTCGACCTGCGCCTGCAGCGCCGCCCGCAGCCGGTCCTCCGGCGACATCTTCATGGTGCCTGCTCCAGACCGAGCCGCAGGGCGGCCATGCCCCGGGCGGCATGGCTCTTCACCGACCCCTTGCTGACCCCCATCGCGTCGGCGATCTCGGCCTCCGACAGCTCGGCGTAGTACCGCAGCACGATCGCCTCCCGCTGGCGCGCCGGCAGGCGACGGACCGCCTCCAGGACCTCCCGGTGCCGCAGCAGCGCCAGCGCCCCCGTCTCCGCGCTGGCCACCGTCGGCTCGTCGACCTGCCGCCGCGCCGCCACGTACCGGTCGGCGACCCCCCGGTGCCGCAACGCCGACCGCGCCCCGTTGACGACGCTCGTGCGCAGGTAGCCGAGCGCCTTGTCCGCGTCCCGCAGCCGCCACCAGCGCCGGTGCAGCCCCACGTACGCGTCCTGCACCACGTCCTCGGCGGCCTGCTCGTCGTGCAACAGCAGCACCGCCAGCCGCACGAGCCCGCGGTAGTGCGCCGAGAACAGCGCGGTGACCGCCTCGTCGGCGCTCCACTCGCGCGCGGCGTCCCGGGCGGGCTCTGCTAGCACCGCCCTACCGTCCCATGGCGTGGTCCCCACGTCGGCCGTCACGCACCTACGACGCGCGAGCGGGTTTCCAGGTTTACCGCGATCACCCGAAAGGCGAACTCCGCCCACCCTGGATAGGCTGTTCTGCGTGGAAACCGTGCCGAAGTACACCGACGAAGAGTGGGGGCTCCTCGTGGGCCTGCCCCAGTCCGTGCTGATCGCCGCGTCCCAGGCCGAGCAGGACGGCGCCCGCCGCACCCGCGAGGAGTGGACGGCGGGCATGACGGCCATCGCCGACGGCCGCGACTCCGCCAGCGACCTGGTCCGCACGGTCGCCGCCGACGTCGTCGCCCGCCAGGGCGACATCGACGAGGACGCCGTGGGCGGCTTCGCCGGTGGCGTCGAGCCCCCGATCATCGAGTTCCCCGACCGCGCCGCGGGCATCGCCGACGTCATCGAGCGCGCCAAGGCCGCCCACGCGCTGCTGGCCGCGAAGGCGACCGACGCCGACGCCGAGTCCTACCGGTACTGGCTCATCACCCTCGCCGACCAGGTCGTCAGCGCCGCCAAGTCCGGCGACGTCCTGGGCTTCGGCGGCGAGCTCATCACCCCCGCCGAACGCAACTTCCGCGACACCCTGGCCGCCGTCCTGGAAGTCTGAAACCCGCCTTCGGCTTCGCCGTAGCTCACCTCCCCGCTGTTTCCCGCTTTCGGCTTCGCCGTAGCTCACCTCCCCGCTGTTTCCCGCTTTCGGCTCCGCCGTAGCTCACCTCCCCACCGCTGCCGCGGCGGGGCCCGCCGGGGGATTCTCACCCCGGACCCCCAATGCTCGCTGCGCTCGCACAGCCAGCGCTCC
>NZ_JBFAJA010000082.1:0-12361 GCF_040654975.1 Dactylosporangium sp. NPDC050588
GTTACCTGCCTGTACCGGTGGAGCTGACCGAGCTCAAGAAGGGCGGCGGCTCCGTGAAGTGCTGCATCGCCGAGCTTCGGCCTTACCGCCACCTGCGTCCACTGTGGAGCATCCGTGCCGAATGTGTACCGACTCATCGCCCAGGACCTGCTGCGCCACCACCCCGGCCGCACCGCGGTCGGCCTGCTCGGGCTCGCCGCGTCGATCGGCTTCGGGCTCGCCGCCCCGATGGCCCTCGCCACCGTGATCGACAGCATGTCCGGCCGCGGCCCGGCGGCCCGGCCGGTGCTCGTCCTGGCGCTGGTGCTCGCCGGGGCGCTGGCCGGATCGGCGCTGGCCAGCCGCGCGTCGGCCGACCGGGCCAGCGCCACCACCGCCCGCCACCGCGGCGCGGCGTTCACCGCGGCGCTGCGTCGACCGCCGTACGACGCCGGCTTCCCCGACGGTGAGCTACTCGCCCGCTGCTCGTCCGACGCCGAGACCCCGGCACGGATCGCGAACATCGTCCTGAGCTCGGCCGTGACGTCGGCGGGTGGCCTCGTCGCGTTCGTGCTGCTGTGCACCATCGACTGGCGCAGCGCCGTGGTCGTCGCCGCCGAGCTCGCCGTGTCCTGGTTCGTCGTCCGGGCGTTCCTGCGCGGCAGCGCCGAACCCGAGGCCGGCTACCGCGCCGCCCGCGGTGCGCTCGCCGACCTCCTCGTCGACGCCCACCGCGGCGCCCGAACCATTGCCGCCCTCGGCACCCACGACCGGGAGCTGCGCCGCGTCCTCGCCCCGCTCGCCGACCTGCGCGCGGCGGGCCGCCTGTCCTGGCGCGCCCAGCGCGACGTCGGCTGGCGCATGGGCCTGCTCGACCCGCTGCTGAACGCGGTCGTCCTCGCCGTCGCCGGCCTCAGTGCGGTCGCGGGCCGGCTGGGCCCCGGCTCCGTCCTGGCCGTCCTGCTGTACAGCCAACTCACCCTCATGGTGCTGGAGCAGGTCGACTCGCTCGCGGCCGGGGTGCGCGCCCTCGCGGGGACCCGCCGCCTGGCCGAGCTGCTCGCCGCCCCACCCCCCGACCCGGGTGGCACGGTCCGCCTCCCGTCCGGGCCGGGCCGGCTGACGTTCGACCGGGTGCGGCTCGACGGCCGCGGCGGCGACGTCTCGTGCACGATCCCGGCGGGCGCGCACGTGGCCGTCGTCGGGCCGTCCGGGTCGGGCAAGTCGCGGCTCGTCGCGCTCGTGGGGCGGCTCGCCGACCCCGACGCCGGGCGGGTGCTGCTCGACGGTCACGATCTGCGGTCGATGCCGGCGGACGACGTGCGGGCGGCGGTGGCCTACGCGTTCGAGGAGCCGAACCTCTTCGGCGCCACGCTCGGCGCGGCCATCGCCGCCGGTTCGGACCTGCGCGACGACGACGTGGTGCGGGCGGCCCGCCTGGCCCGCGCGGACGCGTTCGTGCGGCGCCTGCCGGCCGGCTACGAAACCCCTCCGGGCGACGCGCCGCTGTCCGGCGGCGAACGCCAGCGGCTCGGGCTGGCCCGCGCGTTCGCCCAGCCCGCCCGGGTCCTCGTCCTCGACGACGCCACCAGCAGCCTCGACACCGCCACCGCCGCGGAGGTCGCGCACGCGGTGCGGGACGCCTGGCACGGCCGCACCACGCTCGTGGTGACCCATCGGGCGGCGACGGCAGCCGCGGCCGACCTCGTGCTGTGGCTCGACGCCGGCCGCGTCCGCGGCTACGCCCCGCACCGGGCGCTGTGGTCCTCGCCCGGATACCGCGCGCTGTTCGGCGCGGTGGAGCACGACCCGGTGACCCAGGGGAGCGCGGCATGACCCCCGGTGCGGTGGGCGGTGGTTCCGTCCGGGACGGGTGGCGGCTGTTGTGGGGCGTGCTGCGCCGACGGCCGCGGCCGTTGCTCGCGGTCGGCGGGCTCGTGGTCGTGCTGGCGGCGCCGACGACGCTCGCCGGAATCGCCGTCGCGCACGCGCTCGACGACGGGTTCTTCGCCCATCGGGCCGGGACCGGGCTGCTCTGGGTCGCCGTGCTCGTGCAGGTGCGGCTGGTCGCCGCGGTCGCCGGGCGGCTGCTCTTCCCGCCGCTGGTGCGGGTCGTCGAGCCGCTGCGCGACGAGCTCGTCACCGCCGTGGTCACCGCGGGGCTGCATCGAGCCATGCGCCAGGACGCGCCGGTGCCGGGGGCGGCCGTGCGGCAGGCGGTCGACGAGGTCGAGCAGGCGCGCATGCTCGTCGCCTCGGTGCTGCGCAACGCCCATGCCACCGGCTCGGT
Source organism: Dactylosporangium sp. NPDC050588 (assembly GCF_040654975.1). Classification (NCBI taxonomy): domain Bacteria; kingdom Bacillati; phylum Actinomycetota; class Actinomycetes; order Micromonosporales; family Micromonosporaceae; genus Dactylosporangium; species Dactylosporangium sp. NPDC050588. The sequence continues at coordinate 2,270 of NZ_JBFAJA010000082.1, forward strand.
GGCGGTCGGGGCCGTCATCGGGCTCGCCGTGCTGGATCCGGCGATCCTGCTCGTGGAGCTGCCGTGCCTGGTCGCCTCCGTGGCGGGTTACCGGCTGCTGGTCCGGGCCGTGCTGCGCCGCCAGCGCCGCTCCCTGCTCGCCGAGGAGGACCTCGCCGAGCACGTGGTGAGGACGCTCGGCGCCCGGCGGGACGTCACCGCCTTCGCCGCCCAGGACGCGGCGGCCCGGCCCGTGCTGGAGCGGGTCGAGCGGGCCCGGCTGGCGGCGCGGGCGCTGGGCCGGGCCGACGCGATGCACGACGGTGTCGTCGGTGTCGGCGTCGACCTGGGTCTGGTCCTGCTCCTCGCCCTGGCCCCGGTCCTCATCGGCCGCGGCCGCCTCGGCACCGGAGAGCTCGTCGCCGCCGTCTACTACGTGATGTTCGCCCTCGGCCCAGCGCTGCGCTTCCTGGTCTACGGCGGCGCCGGGTGGCTCGCCGAGCTCCTCGGCCTCATGACCCGCCTGAGCGACGCCGTCACCGCCGGCGGCCCGCCGGTCCGGACGCCCGGACCTTCCGGCTCACCGGCGCGGCCGGTGGTGGTGGCCGAGTCGGTCGGTTACGCGTACTCGAAGGACGCCGCGCCCGTGCTCGACGGGGCCGGGTTCACCGTGCCGTTCGGCGCGCACGTCGCGGTCGTCGGGCCCAGCGGCGCCGGGAAGTCCACGCTCGCCGCGCTGCTCTGCGGCGTGCGTGAGCCGGCCGGTGGCACGGTCCTGGTCGGCGGCGCGCCACCGGCGCCGGGATCGGGCGTGCTGGCGCTGGCGCCACAGGAGCCGTACGTCTTCGCCGGCACCGTCCGGGAGAACCTCGCGTACCTCGCGCCGGCGGCCTCCGACGAGGTGCTGCGCGACGCCGCCGACGCGTTCGGGCTCGGACGGCTGGACCTCGACGAGCGCCTCAGCGCCGGCGGGGCCGGGCTGTCGGCGGGGGAGCGGCAGCTGGTGACGCTGGCCCGCACCTACCTCGCGGCGGCCCCGGTCGTCGTCCTCGACGAGGCCACCTCGCACCTCGACCCCGACGCCGAGCTGCGCGCGGAGCTGCTGATGCGCCGCCGCGGCGGCACGCTCATCGTCATCGCGCACCGCATCAGCAGCGCCACCCGGGCCGACTGGGTGCTGCTCGTCGACGCCGGCAAGGTCGTCGCCGGGCCGCACGACCGGCTCGTCGACCGCAGCCCGCGCTACCGCCAGCTCGTCGGGCTCTGGGAGCCGGAGAAGGGAACGTCCGATGGCATCTGACACCACCGTCGCGCCGTCCGGGGCGCACGTCGATCCGTGGACCGGGCAACCGGCCCGGCGATCCCGCCGGGGCGCGATCGCCGCCGCCACGGCCGTCGCGGTCGCCGTCGCCGGGCTCGTGCTCGCCGCCGACGTGGTCGCGTACCGGCGGTTCGGGCCGCAGCCGGAGCCGCGGATCCCTGGGGTCGAGCGGCTCGTGATCCAGGACCGGTTCCACACCACCGATCCGGTGCCGTACGACCGGACCCCACCGGCCGGCGGGCCGCACGCGCCGGTGTGGCTGAACTGCGGTGTCTACGCGGCGCCGGTACCAGCGGAGAACGCGGTCCACTCGCTGGAGCACGGCGCGGTGTGGGTGACCTACCGGCCCGACCTCCCCGCCGGCCAGGTCGCGGCGCTGCGGCTGCTCGGGCGCCGCCCGTACACCATCGTGAGCCCCTATCCCGGGCTCCCGGCGCCGGTCGTGGCCACGTCGTGGGGCCGGCAGATGCGCCTGGACGCCGCCGCCGACGATCGCCTGCAACGGTTCCTCGACGTGTACCGCGAGGGGCCGCTCACGCCGGAGCGGGGAGGCCCGTGCCACGGCGGCACGGGCGCTCCCCTGACGTGATCAGCGGTGGATCGCGTACGGCGTGACGTGCACCTCGAGGGTCCAGCCGACGGCGAACAGGTCCCGGTTCACCGGGTCGCCGGCGATCGCGGTGAGCCCAGACGCGGGCTGTCCGTGACCGCCGGCCGGGTCGGACGGGTCGTGCCCGGCCTGCTGGTCGGTGGTGAAGCGGACACCGTCCCAGTGTTCGACGTGGACGGACTCGGCGTCGAGCGTGCCGGCGACGTAGCCGGTCATCCAGACGTCGTCGGCGGCGAACGCGACGACGCCGGTGAGCCGGGTCGCGGTCTCGTCGCTCGGCACCACCTGCCAGCCGCCGGCACCCAGGTGCAGCGCGAGCGGCGTGCAGTCGTCCTCCCCGGTACAGCGGGCGCCGACCACCCAGACGTCACCGTGCGCGGCGGCGCTCACGTCGTCGAACGCCACGTCGCCCGAGCCCGGCAGCGGAGGCAGCTGCCCCGCCACCGTCCACGCGGTGCCGTCCCAGTGCAGCAGCAGCCCGGAGGTGCTGCCGTCGGGCTCCGTCTGGCGGCCGGCCGCCCACACGTCGTCGGCGGTCACCGCGTGGACCGCCGTGAGGCTCCCGTCGATCTCGGGCGCGGCCACGGCCGTCCAGGAGCCGCCCTGCCAGCGCAGCACGAGCGGCTGCCCGGTGCCCCGGGCGGTCTTCCCGACGGCCCACCCGTCGGAGGGGGAGAGCATGTCGAGGTCCTCGACGGTGCCGGCCGGCACGGCCGACGGCACGCGCTGCCAGCCGGTCGCGGTGCCGTGCAGGAACACTGGGGCGGTGGAGGCGTCGGTGCCGGCCGCCCACACGTCGTTCGGGCCGGTGGCGTCGACCGTGCTCAGCCCGTACTGGCCCTGCGGGCCGGTGGGGACGGGCAGGTTCGGGGTCATCCAGCCAGTGCCGTTCCAGTGCGCGGCGATCGGGTGGCGCTGGCCGTCCGCCTGTTCCCCGACCGCCCAGGCGTCGTTCGCCGACAGCACCGCCACGTCGTTGAGCTCGGCGGCGGTGACACCGAAGCGCAGCGGCACCGCCGGCGCGGCGGACCACTTCACCCCGGCGCCGGCGTGCGCCGGCTGCGCGCCGAGCAGCGCGGCTGCGACGGTGAACGCGACGGTCATCGACCGTTTGGCTTGCATGAGCATTCCTCTCGTTGTGCGGGTACGCAGCCATCGTGGAACGGCGGACAGGCCCCCGGCGGCGGGGAACGCCCGTAGGTTCTTGCGGGCGGCTACCCATGTTCTGTGCCGGTCTCCGCCTCGGCGGCGAACCCGGCGAGCCGGCCCCGGTCCGGCAGCCCGGTCTTGGCCAGCAGGTTTCCCACGTGCTTCTCGACGGTGCGCGGCGACAGGAACAGCCGCCGGCCGATCTCGGCGTTGCTCAGCTGCTCGCCGACGAGCGCCAGCACCTCGAACTCGCGCACCGTGATGCCGAGCTCGCGGGCGGTCGGCGGCAGGACCGCGCTGCCCTGCCGGTGCTGAGGGACCGGCGCGCCGGCCCGGCGCAGCAGGTCCCGGCAGGCGCGGGCGACGTGCGGGGCGGAGTCGTGGAAGTGCGCCTCGGCGGTGCGCAGCCACGCCACCGGCTCGCCCCAGCCGCGCTCGACCGCGTCGTCGGCGACCAGGCGCAGCCCGAGGAACCGCGCCATCGGGAAGCGCTCGGAGGACGCCAGGAACGTGGCCATGCTCGCCGCCGCCTCCGCCGGCGCACCGGCCCGGGCCGCCGCCAGGGCCTCGGCGAGGTGCAGGAACTGCCGGTTCCAGCCGGCCTCGGCCTGCGGTGAGGCGGCGAAGGCGGCGCACTCGGCCCGGCCGGCCGTGCCGTCGCGGACCGACAGCAGCAGGTGCGGGGCGTTGATGAAGGACACGTAGGAGGTCGGTTGGTGCGACTCCTGCGCCACCGACCGGGCCAGCTCGTCGCGGGCGAGGTCGTGCTCCTCGTACAGCAGATGCCCGAACGCGAGACCGACGCCGTGGACCGCGGCGGAGAAGTCGTCCTCCTCCCCGCCCAGGTCGCGGAAGCGGGCCATCAGCGTGTCGACCTCGCGCCGCTCCGCGCGGTGCGCGGCCGCCATGATCCGCACACCGAGCGCGATCAGCCGCGAGTGCGTGAGCCGCAGCCGCGCCGCGGTCTCCTCGCAGCGCCGGGCCGCCACCTGCACCTGCGCGTACTCGCCGCGGCAGATCCGCGCCATGCACAGTTCGATCTCGATGTCGAGCGCGGTGACGACCGCGCCCGCGTCCCGCGCGACGGCGAGCGCCTCCACGAGCCGGTCGACGTCGCCGTCGCGGATGCCGTCGTGGGCGCCGATGTTGTACAGCAGCCCGATCCTGCGCGCGGCCAGGCCGTGCTCGTCGGCGAGGGCGAGCCCGCGCCGGTACAGCTCGTCCGCCTCGGCCATGTCGTGCAGCCGGGCGCACCGGCCCAGCGTTTCCAGCGCCCCCACCGCCACATCAGGTTGCCCGGTCGCGCCGGCCGCGTCCAGCGCCCGCTGGGCGAGCTCCCGTGCGCTGGCGCGCCGGTCCGCGGTCGGGTTGCCGAACGCCAGGCGCGCCTCCACCTCGTCGACGCGGGCGGCGACGGCCGGATCCGGGTCCGGGCCGAGCAGGTCACGCACCACGGCCACCTGCTCCAGGCCCGGCAGCCAGTCACCGGCGGCGGCGGCCACCCGGGCCAGCCGCAGATGGATCTCGGCATGGCCGCTGAACCGGGCGGCCACGGCGTGGGCGTCCTCGATGCGCCCCGCGTCGGCGTACCCGTCGACCAGCGCCACGACGATCTCCGGCCGTGGCCCGGACCCGCCGGTGCCGGCCAGGCTCAGGGCCCGTTCCAGCAGGGCGATGCCGGTGCTCAGGGCGCCTTCGGCGGTGGCCTGGCGGCCGGCGGTGGCGAACCGCGTCGCCGCCTTGAGCGGCTCGCCGGCAGCCGACCACAGTTCGGCGGCGAGCAGCGGCCAGCCGTCGGGGGCGGCGGCCTCGACCGCGGCGGCCGCGCGGCCCGACAGCAGCGCGCGCTCGACCGGCAGCAGCTGGGCGCGCAGCACCTCGGCGGTGAGCATGTGGCGGAAGTGGTACTGCGCGGGGTCGTCCTCGTCAGGGACCAGCAGTTGCGCCCCGACCGCCTCGCGCAGGCAGGCCACCAGCGCGAGCCCCGCGACGTCGGCGATCGCGCCCGCGGTCTCGGCGCGGAACCGCCGGCCCAGCAGCGCGGCCGCGTGCAGCATCGCGCGTGCCGGTCCGCTGAGCCGCTCGACGCGGCCGGCGAGCGTGGTGGCGAGTGTGGCCGGCAGGGTCGCGTCGACCGGGCCGGACAGCGTCCAGCCGCCGTCGTCGTGCACCAGCACGCCGTCGCCGACCATGCCGGCCAGCAGCTCCTCGACGTGCAGCGGCACGCCGTCGGCGATCGTCGCGAGCCGGGCGAGCACCGCCGCCGGCACCTCCTCGTCCGGCGCGTCGAGGCAGGCGCCGGCCAGCAGGCGGACCGCCTCCTCGTCGAGCCGTCCGAGCGCGACCAGGTCCGCCGACCGCCGCTGGCGCGCGGCCCGGAACAGCTCGACCGCGCTCCCCGGCGCGGGCCGGGTGGTTCCGAGGATCAGCAGGTGCTCCGCCGCGACGTTGTCGACGAGGTAGTCCACGACGGCGAGGGTCTCCGGGTCGGCCTCGTGCAGGTCCTCCAGCAGCAACAGGCAGCCGCGCGGCCGGCCGATCGTCACGGCCAGGCGCAGCACCGCCTCGGCCAGGACGACGAGCGAGCCGTCGGCGCCGTCGGGCCGGTCGGTGCGCCACTCGGGCACGAGCCGGGACAGCGCGGCGTGGTAGGGCACCAGCATCGGATCGTCCGGCGGCCCGTCGTGGCGCAGCACCGGCAGCACCGCCTCGCGCAGCGGCCGGAACTGCATCGCCGGCGAGACCGCCCGTCCCTTGAGCACCCGCAGGCCGGCGGCCTCCGCGCACCGCGCGGCCTCGGTGGCCAGCCGCGTCTTGCCGATGCCCGCGTCGCCGACCAGGAACACCGCGCCGCCGCCCCCGCGCACCGTGGCGTCGACGGCCGCCCGCAGCACCGCCAGCTCCGCGGACCGCCCGACGAGCGCGGGCCCGCCGAGGCGCACGGTGCCCTTCCCGCCGCCGCGAGGCCGCTCCTCGACCCGGTCCCGCGCCGTGGCGAGCAGTCGCTGCTCGGCCGGGCCGGCGCCGAGCGCCTGGATCAGCGCGTCGAACCGGTTCGTCGGCGGCAGCGTCTCGCCCGTGAGGTACGCCCCGATGACCGAGCTGGACCAGCCGGTGGCGGCGGCCAGCTCCCGGTAGGTCAGTTCGCGCTCACCCTGGCGCCGCGCCTCCCGGCGGCGCAGCTCGCGCAGCAGGCGCGCCAGCCCTGCGAGGGTGTCCACGGCGGCGATCCGGGCTGGATCGAGGTCTCCGGTCGTCTCCGTCGTCGTTTCGGCCACGCCTCCCCTTTCATGCATGCGCGTCAATGCGTGCACGGCTTCGCCATTGGCGTCGCATTGCCCCCGCGCTATCTTTGACCAGCCGGTACCGGGCCCGGTTGCCGAAATCCGGACGCATATCCGACTGTGTGGCATGCAATGCACGGGAATTGACAGCCGTCGACCACGCGGCTTTACCACAATGTGCTGACGGCGCCGGTGAAGCGGGCCACCGCCCCTGTCGGCACCGTGGCATGATGGCCGGCGATGACGATCGAGCGTGACGACCCACTGCCACGGATCGACAACCTCACCTGGGCGGACGTCGACCCCTCCCGGCACCCGTTCGACCCGGACACCGTGCTCGACGTCGTGCGCGCGAGGGCTCCGGCGGGTGGCGTGCCGGCGCCGTTCCGGCGCTGGGAGGCCCGGCCGTCGCACGGGTTGACGACCAGCCGGGTGCCGTTGGCGGTGGCGCCGTTCTGGGTGTCCAGGCAGAGGTTCGACCTGAGGTCGACGATCGAGCCGTCGCCGCGTGCCCACCATTTCTGGTTGGTCCACGGCGAGCCGGCGCAGTCCCACACCTGCACGGCGGCGCCGGGCGCGGTGCCAGACCCGGGTGCTGTTGCCGGTCTGTCCGGCCGGGGACGTCGAGGCACTTGCCGAGCGCCTCGACCGCGCCGTTGGACTGCTGGGTCCAAAGCTGTGCGCCGTTGCCGTTGCACGTGTACAGCTGCACCGCGGTGCCGTTGGCCCGGTCGGCGACGTCGACGCACAGGCCGCCGGGGCCGGTCACCGGGCCGCCGGTGAGCGCGGCGGCGTTGAGCGCGACGGGCGCACCGACGACGACCGTGTCGATGTCCGCGCCGCCGCCGGTGGCGTTGGCGAACGACTGCTGGTTGCCGGTGCCTTCGCGCAGCATGACGGTGACCGGCACGGCGTTGGTCACGTCCCAGCCGCCGGTGGGCGGGAACCCCACCACCGGAGCCACCGTCGCCGCGATCGCCGCCCGGTGGGGCTTCACCGGCAGCCGCTTCAGCCGGCACTACCACGCCACCTACGGCGAACCGCCCAGCCGGACGCTGCGCGGATGACGCGGCGCCGACCGGCTCATTCGGGATGGTTCGCGGTGCCGGAGCCGGTCAGGAACGGGCTGGTGACGCCGGTGTAGCCGAGGTGGAGGATCATGCCGTTCGCGGCGTGTTCGAGGTCGTGGCAGTGGTCCATCCACAGGCCGGGGTTGTCGGCGCGGAACGCCACCCGGAAGGTCTCGCCCGGGCCGACGTCCAGGGTGTCCACCCACCACGGGCTGCCGGTGGTGGCCCGGCCGTCGCGGGACAGCACCAGCATGTGGTGGCCGTGCAGGTGCATCGGATGGTGCTGGCCGCTGCGGTTGACGTAGGTCACCTCGACCAGGTCGCCGTCGGCGACCATGAGCATCGGCACGTCCGGGAACGAGGCGTCGTTCAGGGTGTACCGCACCGCCGGCCGGCCGTCGTAGAAGCCGAGCCGCTCGTCGATGCGCAGGACGAACCGCCGGTCGAAGTGGCTGCCCGCGGCGAACGGGGTCGCGGCCGGGGTGCCGTAGCGGGCCGGGTCCAGCAGCGCCGGCTCCTTCGCCGCACGGTCCGGGCCCGCGTCGCCGCTCGGGCTGTAGACGATGCCCGGCCCTTCCGCGCGCAGCGTCACGGGGGCGTCGGGCATCGTGAACTCCACGTCGTAGCGGGCGCCGCCGCCGACGAGGATCCGGGCCCCGGGCAGCACACCCGGCTCGTGCACGTCGGTGCCGTCGATCGCCACGACGCGCACCGGTGCGCCGGTCACGGTGAACGTGGCGGGCTTGCCGTCGGAGTTGACGAGCCGCAGCCGCACCGGCCGGCCGGCCGGCACCGACCGCCGTTGCACGCCGGCGGCCAGGCCGAGCGTCGCCACCCCGTCCTCGTCGCCCCACGTGTGCCGCAGCACCGTCTCGTCGACCGCGTCCTGCCGCGCCGGCACGTCCCGGGGCAGCACGACCAGGGCGCCGAACAGGCCGCGCCGCACCTGCACGGAAGCCATCTCGTGGGAGTGGTACCAGTACGTGCCGGCCCGCGATGCCCTGAAGCGGTAGACGAAGGTGGCCCCCGGCGCGACCGCGTCCTGCGTCACCCCGGCCACCCCGTCCATGGCGTTCGGCACGTCGACGCCGTGCCAGTGCACGGTCACCCCGGCCCCGGGCAGCCGGTTGACCAGCGTCACCTCCACCAGGTCGCCCTGCCGCACCACCAGCTGCGGCCCCGGCGCGACGCCGTTGAACGTCCACGCCGCCACCTGTGCGCCGGAGTCCAGCCGTACCGTGGCCGCCTGCGCCGTCAGCGTGAACCGGCGCACCGCCGCTTCGCCACCGTCCGCGCCGGTCAGCTCGGTCACACTGATCCCGCCGGAGTGCTGGTGCCCCGCCACGGCGCCGCCGCCGTCGTCCACGGCGCCGCCGCTCATGCTGCTGCGCGCCGGCAGCGCGCTGGCCATGGACAGGCCCACCGTCGCCGCGGCCACCGCCACGACACCGACGGCCGCCCGCACCGCTGCCCGCCACCGCCCGGCCCGCTCCGGCCTGCGCGGCAGCCTCCGGTACGCGTAGCCCATCGCCGAAGCCGCGACGATCGCGACGCCGGTGACCGCCGCGGCGCCCACCCCGGCCAGCTGCGCCATCGCCGCCACCGACACGATGCCCGCGGTGCCGGCCACCGCGCCCGCCCCACCCGGCCGCCGCCCGGTTGGGCGCAGCCACACGAGGTGCGCCGTCGCCGCCGCCAGCAGCGCCGGCACCACCCACACCAGCCGCGGCCCGGCGAACTCCCACCCCCAGCGCAGCAGCACCAGCCCGGCCGCGACCCGCAGCACGGCCGCGCCGAGCAGCACCGCGAACGCCACCGCCGACGTCCGAGAGTGCCTCCCCGTCGCGGCCCACCACGCCACCACCGCGACCGGCAACTGCACCAACGCGATCACCATGTCGGCGTAATGCACCCACAGAAACATCAGACCCCCTCCACCCGGCACGAATTTGCACAGCCGTGCCGCGTCCCGCGGACCATACCCCGCGATCCTGAGGAGCCGGCCTCACGCATCGGCCTCCGCCGAACACTCATGTCCGGGTGCGAGGTGGCCGGCCGACGTGCGGCGGCAACAGGGCGCGGGGTGCAGGAATCACCCGGTTTATCGCCCGGCTGACGGGCGGGCCGACGTGCATTCCGGCGGCGGGAGGGGTAGCTGAGTTGTAAGGACGACGCAGATGAGCTTTGGAGGTGCGTCATGTCCGAGGTATCGAGCTACCGGACGATCTCGGAACATCCGGACGTCGCCGAGATGCGTGAGCGCTATGAGCGAATCACCGCCAGCGGCCAGGCGATCGTCGTCGACGGCCTCGTGCTGCTGGCGGGCGCGTGGCTGGCGATCTCCCCGTGGATCGTGCACTTCAACACGTCCGCGCCCAGCGTGACGATCAACAACCTGATCCTGGGGGTCATGGTGAGTGTGATCGCGCTCGGCCTGACCTGGGCGCCGGCGCGGATGTACCGGCTGAGCTGGGCGATGGCCGCGATCGGCGTCTGGGTCATCATCGCGCCGTTCGTGACCCGGCAGTGGAGCGCCGGCGTCATCTGGACCAACGTGGTGACCGGCGGGCTGACGCTGCTACTCGGCCTGGCGGCGGTGGGGATCCTGTTCACGACGGGCCGGACCGGGACCGGGGCCCGGACGGGCGGCGGCAGACCGACGGGGTCCGAGCGTCAGCG